>CAKVDR010000009.1 GCA_934726435.1 uncultured Eubacteriales bacterium | reverse complement strand
TCAAAAGCCTTATCGTTAATAAATTTCATGCTTTTTCCTGAGAGATAATTAAGATTATCCATATTTTCAGTTTCCTGCGGTATAACTACATTTTGCACATCATTTTTAACGGTTATAACCGTTTCAAACAAAATTTTGCTACCTTCTTGGATGAATTGACCCATCGAATGAAGATCGGTAGAAAATACAACAGAAGATGGAAAAATTCCTTTTCCGGACTTTCCTTCACTCTCACCAAAAAGTTGTCTCCACCATTCAAAAAAGCATTTCATCCAGGGCTCATACCCCGCCATAAGCTCGATGGCTTTTCCTTTATTGTAAAAAACATTTCTCAAAACAGCGTATTTGTAACATTCATTTTCGAAACCCAAACTTTTATATTTCTCACAAGCATTTTTTGCACCATTTAAAATTTCTCTAATGTTTGCTCCGGCCACAGCCAAAGGCAAAAGGCCCACAGCTGTGAGAACCGAATATCTACCGCCCACGCTGGAAGGAATGTCAAAAGTCTTGTAACCATTTTTTATTGACATTTCCTTTAATGAACCTTTTTCGGGGTCAGTTGTGCAATAAATTCTCTTGCTAGCTTCGTCTTTTCCATATTTCTTTTCAAGAATATTTCTTAAAATTCTAAAAGTTAATGCGCATTCCAGCGTAGACCCTGACTTAGAGATAACATTCAGGCAAACGTCTTTATTTTTGCAAATTTCGATAATTTTATTTGTTTCAAACGAGCTCATCGTGTTTCCTGCAAAAACCACTTCAGGAGAGGATTCAAAACCTAAATACTTAGGCTTTAAAAACTCTATTCCAGCTTTGGCGCCTAAATACGATCCACCAATCCCAATGACTATGAAAACATCGCACTTCGATTTTATTTCACGAGCCGCATTTTCAATTTTCAAAATATCATCTTCAGAGAATTTTTCAGGTAATTCAAGCCAACCTTTTCCATTGGACAAATCATCTGAATTATGCAGCTTTTCATGAGCATTTTTTAGCTTCTCTTCAAAAAATTTAACGTCTGAATCGTTTACAAAACTTTTCACGTATTTCAAATCTAGCTTAACCATTAAACGCCGCCTTATTAAAGAATCAAACTTTTAACTATTTAATCATTCCTGCAACTTCATCAGCAAAGTTGTCTTCTTTTTTCTCAAGGCCTTGACCTTTTTCAAATCTTACGAAAGCCTCAATTTTAATTTCTGTTCCAAGTTCTTTTGAAACATTTTTAACATAGTCAGCAATTGATATGTGGCCATCTTTTACAAAAGGTTGATCAATCAAGCAAACTTCTTTATAATATTTACCAATTTTTCCTTCAAGGATTTTGTCTGCAACTTTTTCAGGAGCTCCGCCTTGAACGATTTGTTCTTTCAAAATTTTCTTTTCATGTTCTAAAACTTCAGCCGGAACTTCCTCTCTTCTGAGGTAAGCTGGGCTTGCTGCTGCAACTTGCATTGCGATGTCTTTAGCGAAAGTTTTGAAAGCTTCACCGCTTACAACGCTCTTGTCTGCAACGTCGAATTTAACCAAAACGCCGATTTTTCCGCCTGCGTGAACATAGCTTGCAACAACACCTTCTAAACGTTCGAAACGTCTTACCTTAATATTTTCGCCGATTACTAAAATCTTTTCTTGAAGTGCAGCTTCGATTGTTTGGCCATTTTCTGTTTCTGCAGCTAAAAGTTCTGCAACAGAAGCTGGTTTTTGCTTCATAACAGTTTCTGCGCAAAGTTTAACAAATGCTTGGAAATCAGCATTTTTTGCAACGAAATCTGTTTCAGAGTTTACTTCTATAGCAACTCCGACTGAAGAATCTTCGTTTGTGTAAGCCATTGCTAAACCTTCAGCAGCGATTCTTGAGGATTTCTTTGCTGCAGCCGCAAGACCTTTTTCTCTTAAAAAGTCTATAGCCTTTTCCATGTCACCATCTGATGAAGTAAGTGCTTTTTTGCAGTCCATCATTCCGCAACCGGTTTTTTCTCTAAGTTCTTTAACATCTTTAGCAGTAAAACTCATATATATTCCTCCAAAAAAATTATATGCTTAAGCTTCTTCAGATTCAGATTTTTCAGCTGTTTCTAATATTTCTTTTTCGATTTCAACTGCAGCTTCTTCGCTGATTTCAGAAGAAACGATTTCGCCTTCTTTTCCTTCAATGATAGCGCTTGCCATTGCTGAGCAGATTAATTTAACAGCTCTGATAGCGTCGTCGTTACCAGGAATTACATAATCAACTGCATCTGGGTCGCAGTTTGTATCTACGATTGCAACAACAGGAATATCAAGCTTTTTAGCTTCTGCAACTGCAATTCTTTCTTTTTTCGGGTCAACGATGAAAAGTGCACCCGGGAGCTCTTTCATATCTTTAACGCCGCCAAGGTATTTTTCGAGTTTTTCAATTTGTTTGCGAAGACCAGTAACTTCTTTTTTAGGAAGAAGATCAAAAGTTCCGTCTTGTTCCATGACTTTGAGTTGGTTAAGTCTGTTAACTCTTTTGCGGATAGTTGAGAAGTTTGTAAGCATACCGCCAAGCCAACGAGCATTAACATAGTAAGAACCTGATCTGATAGCTTCATCTTTAACTGATTCTTGAGCTTGTTTTTTGGTTCCAACGAAAAGAACAGACTTGCCTTCTTCTGTGATTTCTTTAATGAAATTGTAAGCTTCATCGAGCTTTCTTACTGTTTTTTGAAGATCGATGATATGGATTCCGTTACGTTGAGTAAAAATGTACTTTGACATTTTCGGATTCCATCTGCGAGTTTGATGTCCGAAATGAACACCGGCCTCTAAAAGTTGTTTCATTGATACTACTGACATATAAGTCCTCCTTGGTTTTTCCTCCGCCGACACCAAAAGCCCTGTGGCTCAATCACCAAGTACTTTAAATCGGCGTGTGTAATTTTGCGCACAAGCGCAAGAGCCATTATATCACACTCTGGTTTACATTTCAATAATGTTTCAAAATTTTTTTTACAAAATCATCATTGCATCGCCAAAACTGAAAAATCTGTATCTCTCTTTAACCGCTTCTTTGTAAGCATTTAGCGTATTTTCGTAGCCTGCAAAAGCGCAAACCAGAATGATAAGTGTGCTTTCAGGAAGGTGAAAATTCGTGATAAGGCCATCCATAATTCCGAATTTATAACCCGGTTTTATGAATATATCGGTGGACATTTCGCAAGCTTTAGCTTCGCCGAATTTGCTGTAAACTGACTCCAAAACCCTGCAACTTGTAGTTCCCACGCAGATGACTCTTTTGCCCGCGGCTTTAGTTTTTTTAATGAGTTCCTCGGTTTCTTTCGGCATCTGGAAAAACTCAGAATGCATCTTGTGGTTCGCGATATTTTCTTCTTTGACGGGCCTGAATGTTCCTAGGCCAACATGAAGAGTAACATAACCAATGTTGACGCTTTTTTGCTTTAATTTTTCAAAAACTTCGGGCGTGAAATGAAGACCTGCAGTTGGAGCTGCGGCCGAACCTAAGTCTTTTGCATAAATTGTTTGATAGCGTGATTGATCTTTGAGCTTTTCTTTTATGTAAGGCGGAAGAGGCATTTGGCCTACCTTTTCAAGCTTAGCAAAAAAATCAGTTTTATCTTCAAACTCGATTATTCTGTTGCCGTCTTCTAAAATGTCCATCACCGTGGCTTTGAGCACAATGCTGTCAGTGCCTTCGAAAATAAAACTAAAATCTTTTTTAACTTTCTTGCCAGGTTTAACGAGGCACTCCCAAATTCCCGTGCCGTGTTGCTTTAAAAGCAAAAATTCCGCTATTTTTCCTGTGTTAATATTTTTCCCGAAGATTCTCGCCGGCAAAACTTTCGAGTCGTTCAAAATAAGGCAATCGCCTTCTTGCAAATAATCTGCAATATTATAAAAATGATCATGAGTTAGCTTACCGCTTGATTTTTCCATGATCATTAGCCTGGAATCATCCCTTTTTTTGAGAGGAGTTTGAGCTATCAAATCTTCAGGTAAATCATAATAAAATTCGCTTTTTTTAGTAAAATCGTGCTTAATTTCGTTCACTTTTCTTCTCCTTGCTAGTCCAATTTTTGTTAAATAATCAAATTGACATATTTCTAAATACAATGTTATTATAAAGCTTTAGAGCAGCAAAATAAATTTGAAACTGCTTAAATTAAATAAAAATATCATTGTAAACAAAAGGCGGTGAAAAGAGCGAATGATTTTATTTATATCGCTAAAAGAAAAGGCCGGTAAATCATAAGCTCAAAATTTTATGAAAAAATACAGTGTTGGAATCATCGGCGCTACCGGAACGGTGGGCCAAAAATATATTTCACTTCTTGAAAATCACCCTTGGTTTGAAATCAAAGTTTTGGCAGCAAGCGAAAACTCTGCCGGAAAAACCTATGAAAACGCCGTTAAAAACAAATGGATAATGGAAAAAGCAATTCCTGAAAAAGTTAAAAATATAGTGGTTTTGGATGCAGTTAAAGATGCTGAAAAAATCGCCAGTGAAGTTGATTTTGTTTTCTGTGCGGTGAGCCTTAGCAAAGAAGAAACGAAAAAACTCGAGGAAAAATACGCGAAGCTTGAATGCCCCGTTATTTCTAACAACAGCGCGAACAGGCTTACGGAAGATGTCCCGATGATTATTCCCGAATTAAACGCAGACCACATGAATATTATTGAAAAGCAAAAGAAAAGGCTCGGCACTAAACGCGGCTTCATAGCTACCAAATCGAACTGTTCGATTCAATGCTTTGTTCCTGCGCTTTACCCGCTTGAAAAATTTGGTCTTAAATCGGTCTTAGTTTGCACATATCAAGCTATTTCGGGTGCAGGCAAAAACTTCGATTCTTGGCCAGAAATGAAAGATAATATTATTCCTTTCATAAAAGGTGAAGAAGAAAAATCCGAGATAGAACCGCTCAAAATTTGGGGCAAAATCACAGATGACAAAATAGTTCTTTCGAAGACTCCGAACATAACTTCGCAGTGCCTAAGAGTTCCTGTAACTGACGGCCACACAGCTGCGGTTTTTGCATCGTTTGAGAAAAAAGCCCAGATTGAAGAAATCATAAAGATTTGGGAAGATTTCAAAGGCGACCCAAGAAGCCAAGGCCTCCCGAGCTCACCGAGCAAATTTATAACCTACTTTAAAGAAGATGACAGACCTCAAATAGCTTCTGAAAGGAACCTTGAGCACGGCATGGGAATCTCAGTGGGAAGGCTCAGAGAAGACTCGCAATATGACATCAAATTCATTTGCATGAGCCACAACACCGTAAGAGGCGCAGCCGGAGGATCCATCTTGCTTGCTGAAATGCTCTGCAGGGAAAACTACATTTAGGAGGAAATTAATTAAAATGAAAAAAACAATTTTTAAAGGTGCAGGAGTTGCACTTGTAACTCCAATGAAAAACGACGGAAGCGTTGATTATGAGACACTCGGAAAATTAATTGACTTCCAGCTTGAAAACGAAACGGATGCCATTATTTCATGCGGAACAACCGGCGAATCTGCAACACTCACACCTGCCGAACACAGCAAAGTAATTGAATTCACAATTAATAAAGTAAACGGAAAAATCCCGGTAATTGCAGGCACAGGAAGCAACTGCACTGCTAAAGCTCTGGAAGCATCAAAAGAAGCCGAAAAACTTGGAGCAGACGGCCTTTTAATCGTTACACCTTACTACAATAAAACATCTCAAAAAGGCCTTGTGAGCCACTATAATCTCATTGCGGACAGCGTCAGCACGCCGATAATTCTTTACAATGTTCCTTCGAGAACAGGCGTTAACATCAAGCCTGAAACTTACAAAATTCTTTCAAATCACCCGAACATCGTTGCTGCAAAAGAGGCAAACGGAGACATTTCAAGCGTTGCGAAAACTATTTCTCTTTGCGGCGAAGATTTAAATATTTACTCAGGAAATGACGATCAAATCGTTCCTATGCTTTCGCTCGGAGCAATCGGCGTAATTTCGGTTCTTTCAAATGTTTGCCCGAAAGGATGCCATGAAATCGTCAACAAATATTTAAACGGCGAAGTTAAAGAAAGCGCAAAAATGCAGCTTGAATATCTTGAGCTCATCGAAATGCTTTTCTGTGATGTTAACCCGATCCCTGTTAAAGCGGCAATGAACATGATGGGCTATTCATGCGGCGAGTGCAGGCTTCCTCTTGAAACCCTAGGTGAAAGCCAAATGGCCAACCTCAAAAATGCAATGAAAAAACGCAATTTAATATAATAAAACGGACGGTGAAAAAGGGCGATAAAAACTATCGCCTCTGAAAAATGAATGTAATAATTTGCGGCCTTTGCGGCAAAATGGGCAGATGCCTCGTTAAACTTATCAGCAGCTCGGAAAATGGCAAAGTCGTTGCAGGAATTGACAAATCCCCCTGCGATGAATTCGACTTTCCTGTTTTCACCTCTTTGGAAGAAGCGAATGTTAAAGCTGATGTAATAATCGATTTTTCGCATCCTTCGGCGCTTTCGCAGATTCTTAGTTACTGCGAAAAAACAAAAACCCCCGCAGTAATTTGCACCACAGGGTTTTCGCAAGAGCAAGTTAAAGAAATTAAAAAAGCCTCTGAAAAAACAGCCATTTTTTACTCAAGAAATATGTCGCTCGGCATAAATTTGATTCTAACTCTTGCTAAAAAAGCTGCAAGTTTTCTTGGAAATGGCTTTGACATTGAAATAACCGAAAAACACCACAACCAAAAAATTGACGCCCCGAGCGGAACTGCACTGATGATTGCCGAAGAAATTAAAAGAGTTAAAACCGACGGCGAACTTATTTTCGACAGAACCAAAAGAAGAGAAAAAAGAAAACCAAATGAAATCGGCATGCACTGCGTTAGAGGCGGAAGCATTTGCGGCGACCATGAAGTAATGTTTGCAGGCGAAAACGAAATAATAACTATTTCTCACCATGCGCAATCACGTGAAGTTTTTGCTTCGGGCGCAATAAAAGCCGCTGAATTCATGGTTGGTAAGTCCGCGGGCCTTTACAGCATGGAAGATATGTTACTTGCGGAATAATTTTTCTATTTCTTCGGGGTTATCATAAAAAAGAGCCTTCGAAGCTATTCCCTTTATGGAATTCGAAACGTATGCATCTTTCTTTGCAATTAAATATATAGGAATTTTCTTGCTAAAAGCATAGCCCGCTTCGATTCCTATCCCGATGCTAAGCTCGGTAGCGTCTATTAAAAGAACGTCCGAGCTGTTTATTTCGTTAAAGGCAATTTTCATTATCTCTTCGGCGGAAAATTCACATTTGCCGTAATTTTGCACGTTTTTGGCAAAAACAAACGGAATATCACCGCAATTTTCAATCGCCGAACAGATTTTTTCAATTAAATTTTTATTTCTCATATCATCATAATATTTTATAGATAAAAATACTTTCATTTTAAGCCTCCAAAGATTTTTATTTATAAAGTTTAATACATTAGGAGATGTTTTAAAAGTGTATAAACTCATAAAAAAAGAAAAGAGGGCCAGGCGCGGAGAATTCAAAACACCGCACGGAACAATCCAGCTCCCGGGTTTCATGAACGTTGCTACTTGCGGCGCTATCAAAGGAGCCGTTTCGGCAATTGACCTTAAAAACATAAAGTGCCAGGTTCAGCTTTGCAATACATACCATTTGCATTTAAGGCCAGGCGATGAAGTCGTTAAAAGCCAAGGCGGCATAAGAAAATTCACTTCATGGACAGGCCCCGTGCTGACTGATAGCGGCGGATTTCAGGTTTTCTCGCTTGCAAAACTTAGAAATATAACCGAAGAAGGCGTTACTTTCGCTTCGCATATAGATGGCCACAAAATTTTTATGGGCCCTGAAGAAAGCATGCAAATTCAGTCAAACCTCGGTTCAACCATTGCTATGGCCTTTGATGAATGCATCGCAAACCCTGCGGAGTATTCTTACACGAAAAATTCCTGCGACAGAACCGTAAGGTGGCTTAAACGCTGCAAAAAGAAAATGGATTATCTTAATTCCCTTGAAACCACGGTTAACAACCAACAAATGCTCTTCGGAATTAACCAAGGAAGCACCTATAACGACATTAGAATCGAGCACATGAAGCAAATTCGTGAACTGGATTTAAACGGCTACGCAATAGGCGGTCTTGCTGTTGGAGAAAGCGCCGAAGAGATGTATAACGTCATTGAAAATGTTGAGCCTTTCATGCCGGAAGATAAACCAAGATATTTAATGGGCGTTGGGACGCCTGTGAACATTTTGGAAGCTGTAGCAAGAGGTGTGGACCTTTTTGACTGCGTTATGCCCAGCAGAAATGCAAGGCACGGGAAAATCTTCACCTGGGATGGCGCTATAAATATCTTAAATGCAAAATTCGAAAGAGATTCTTCCCCGCTTGACAGCAAATGCGATTGCCCAACATGCAAAAATCACTCAAAAGCTTACATAAGGCACCTGCTTAAAAGCAAAGAAATGCTGGGAATGAGACTTTGCGTAATGCACAACCTTTATTTTTACAACACTTTGCTCGAAAAAATCAGGGAATCACTCGATAATGGAAACTTCGAAGAATTTTATTTAAAATATAGAAACATTCTTTAAAAAATAGCTCATTACATAGTAAATCACCCACTTCAATATGGGTGATTTTAAAATTATTTTCCGTATTAATCTTTAATCTAGTTTAGCTATCTTCTACTCATCCTTTTCCGCTAACTTCTTCATTCCAGTCTTATTCTTCCTTATCCTTTCTATCTCTTCTAGCTCCTTAATCCTAGCCCTCTCCATTTCTTTAAATGAAGGGCTAAGACGATAAGCATTATAAACTGTATTATAAACCACTAACGCTAAAAGCCCACCACCAAACGAATATTTTTTAGTTCTAGTTGCGAACTCATAATTAGCTCTTACTTTACCGTTGCCTGTTCCATCATTACTAATAACTTTACCAGTTCTTTCTACTCCCGCCAATCCTAATAATATTCTTAAAAATACCTGAATTCCTGGCATATTTTCAAATGTTTCATTTCTTGGAAGCTGTTTAAAAATATAACTAACATATCCTTCTAGAGAAGCTTGTGTATCTTTAAATTTATTAAAGATTACTGTAATCTCCTCATCATTTTCAATCTCATCATGCTCTTTCAAAAACTTACAAAGTTCTTTTATTGGAGTTTTTACATCACTATCAAATTTACTTTTTGCAATAGGATCTCCACCCCAAATATATGACAACATCCCACCGGCAGTTTTCAATACGTATGAAATACTTTCAGAAACACTAGATATGATCCCTTTAGTTGAATCTATTTCACTTTTTGCCAACGAATAAGATTTAGTAATCAAATCCATTAAAGTTTTTTCAATAAAATCATTCAACAAAGTTTTTCCAAGGTTAGAATAATTATTATTATTCGCTTTTACTAATTCATCTTTTACAGTTTTTTTGAAATTTTTGTAATCTCTATAGATTTTTAGAGCTTCAACTTTTGATTTATCATATAGCTCTTCTAATTCTTTATCAGTAGCAGCAATTAACTTTTCTTTTTCCTCCCCTTTAGGCAAAGATTCCCACACCATTCCTTTATAATACTTAGAAAACATAACAAATTACTCCTTAAATAAAAACATCTAATAAAGCCGAATTATATTGTGCTATATACACAATTTATAACACATCGCTCATTATAACCCTTTCAAATATTTTGTCAAGTATTTACATAAAATTTTTAGAAATACATAAAATTATTAAAATATTTAACATAAATTCCACTTCAGAATTCGTAATGCATTTTCCTGACAACTTCAGATGCATCTGAAATAATGCCTTTATTAAAAATTTCAATTACATTCTGATGATCTATCACAAATAACTTAACGTAACATTTCTCTCCTATTTTTCATTATATTTCTCGCACTTAATTTTATTTTTCAAAAAAATAAAGCTACGCTTAAACGTAGCCTTTTGTTATTTTATAAATCTTTTACATCTAAAAAACTGTACTTTCTAAGAAACGGTTTAATAAAACTCATCATAGCTCTAAGCCCGCCGTCAGTATAACTTTCAGCATGAACTATAATCACAGGATCGTGCAAGCTCTCCCTTACCAAAAGCCATCCATTGTGCTGCTTCGAAGGAAAATGAATTCTAATTCCTTCAACATTATCTTCGTCAAGATCAAGGTTTTTATTTGATTTTGCAAGATTTTTTAGATCCTTAAAAAGTTTGTTTATATCAGCATTTTCATTTTTAATTTCAAGCCTGGTATCACTCACTCCAACAGGGGTAACAAAATCATTCAATTTTGAGCTTAATTTTTTATTTTCTTTTTTTGCTCTAACTGCTTGAATAATCATCTTGCATGCAAGGTATGCACCGTCATCAATGAAATCATTTTCCATAAACGCCGCATGGCCTGAAGTTTCAATCGCAAGGAGGCAATTCCCGCCTTTTTCATTAATCTTTTTAGCCATCGAAATAACGTTATTATAGCCACGTTTATATCTGAACTGGTAGCCCCCTCTTTTAGAAATAAAATCTTTTAAAGATTCATAAGTCATTGAGTCGGTAACAATAACTGATTTTGAATTATTTTTAAGAATATCATCGGCAACCAGCGCAATTAATTTTGTGCCTGAAATGACTTTGCCATCGCTGTCAACAATTGCAGCTCTATCTACATCTGTGTCAAAAATAATTCCCAAATCTGCGTTTGAAGACACTGTGATTTCAGAAATAGATTTGAGTGCTTCAGCATTTTCAGGGTTCGGCACATGAAGCGGGAAATTCCCGTCAGGTTCTATTCCAACGCTACCTTCGGTATTTGCTCCAAGAGGTTTTAAAACTTCTTTTTCGAAAAATCCACCAGCACCGTTCCCAGCGTCAACAACAATTTTCATGCCCTTTAAAGGTTCAGCAGTATCTTCGCCCAAAGCTTCTTTTATAACATTTCTCAGTTTTTCGGAATAATATCCCATAAGGTTTATTTTTCGAACATTTCCGCTTTTTTGTGGCAAAGTTTCCGGTACTCTTTGAGCGAGACTTAAAATATTTTCAATGTCTTCAGAAGTAAGCCCACCGTCGTAAGTAAAAAATTTAAGACCATTTTTTTCGGACGGAAGATGGCTTGCAGTTATTTCAATCGAAGCCGTGCACTTTATAGTTGAAATTGCCATGAACATAGCCGGAGTCGAGCAAAGTGAGCAATCGTAAATATTGCATCCGAAAGTTCTTAAGGTATTTATCACCACGTTTTTAAGCCTTGAAGCCGAAACCCTTGAGTCATGGCCAACTGCAACTGTGATTTCTTCGGAGGATATTTTATATCTATCTGAAAGCCACATAACAAAAGCATGGCAAATCTTTTCAACCACTTCATTTGTAAGCTCAATTTCACTTCCACTGGCCAAACCTCTTATGTCAGAACCATTTTTCAATTTGCTAAAAGAATTATCTAACATATGCACTTTACCTTCTTTCTTAAAATTTCAAACTTACCTAATTATACTACAACTCAAAAGTTTGTAAAAAAATAATTCAAAAGTGTAACCAAAACCAAGAAAAATAAATAGTATGTTAATGTAAATACTAAAAGGAGGAATCCCAATATGTGTAATAATTTCTTTGGCGGAAACAACTGCTGCTTACTCATCGTTCTCGTTATCATTATTTTGTGCTGCTGCGGCGGAGATAACAGCGGATGTGGCTGCGGTTGCGGTTGCAACGGCTAATCAAAACCCTTCCATCCACCAAAAATGGTGGATGTTTTTTTATTTTATTTTTCCGCTAAATTTTTAAGGTTTTCTTCTCTTTGCAAAGAAATTTTTTCTGATTTTTCAGCCAAAAGATCAAATTTTTCGGGCAAAATATTTTTCAAAACAGAATACCTCGATTCTGTCATTAAAAAGTCTTTGTAAGAAAGAGACTGCTTTTTGCTTTCAACATGAAGTGCAGGAATACCCGAAAGGCTTCTTCTTGGGTCGAAGTCAAAAAGATTCCAGTAGCCTGATTCCACAGCCTGCTTTGCAGAAAGAAGAGAATTCTTCATTCCACCTTTAATTCCGTGGTTAATACACGGGCAGTAAGCAATTATTAGCGAAGGGCCTTCGTAGCTCTCAGCTTCTTTAATGGCTTTAATAGCTTGATTGAAGTTCGCCCCCAAAGCTATTTTAGCAACATAAACGTATCCATAACTCATTGCCATTGCGGCTAAATCTTTTTTAGGAGTCGACTTGCCCAGCGCAGCAAATTGAGCCACAGCCCCCGCCGGAGTTGCTTTTGATGCCTGGCCGCCTGTGTTTGAGTAAACTTCAGTGTCGAAAACAAGCACGTTAACATTTTCTCCCGAAGCTAAAACGTGGTCAAGCCCGCCAAAACCAATGTCGTAAGCCCAGCCGTCACCGCCGAAAATCCAAACGGATTTCTTTGAAATTTCATCTTTATTTTCAATTATTTTCTTAGCCAAATCTTCAGGAACATCAAGGTTTTCAGAGTTTTCAATGAAACTTACAAGCTCTTCGGAAGCATGAAATATAATTTTTGCAAAGGTTTTTCAAAGTTTCGTCTTTCGTGAGATTTTGAATTTCTTTAATTTTCAAAGATAAATATCTTCTTTTGTGCTTCTTCGCAACCGAAATTCCGTAGCCAAATTCGGCATTATCTTCAAAAAGAGAATTCTGCCATGCAGGACCCTTTCCTTTCTCATTCACTGTGTAGGGAGTTGACGGAAACGAAGCGCCCCAAATTGAAGAGCAACCCGTAGCATTTGCGACTATCATTCTGTCACCGAAAAGCTGCGTAACAAGCTTGGCATAAGGCGTTTCACCGCATCCGGCACAAGCTCCGGAAAATTCAAGCAGCGGCTTTTTGAATTGACTTCCTTTTATAGTTGTTTCTTTGAATTTCTCCAAAACTTCGGGTTTTGAGCTTAATTTCTGCGAATAATCAAAAACTTCCTGGGCATTTTCTTGCAAAGAAATTTCTTTCATTTCAAGCGCTTTTTTGCCTCTCATTCCGGGGCAAATCTCGGCGCAGTTACCGCAACCCGTGCAATCTTTCACAGAAACGGCTATGGAAAATTCTAGTCCAGGGATGCCAAGCATTTTTTTATGTTTCATTTGCGCAGGGGCATTTTCAATTTCACTTTCATTCAAAGCCACAGGTCTTATAACTGCGTGTGGGCAAACAAGCGAGCAAAGATTACACTCAATGCAATTTTCAGGGTTCCAGCAAGGAACAAAACTCGCGGTGTTTCTTTTTTCATAAGCCGCAGAACCAAGCGGAACACTGCCGTCTGCATAAGGTAAGAAAGCCGAAACAGGCAGGTTATTACCCTCTGTTTTGCTGATTGGATCCAAAATATTTTTAACAAAGTTTTCTATTTTGCCATCTCTGAAAACTTGACCGCCAAACACAGGCTTACTCTCACACTCGCCCCAAGATTGAGGAATTTCGAATTTTTTAAGGTTCATCATTCCTGCATCAGCGCACTGGCAGTTAATTTCAACGACTTTTTCGCCTTTTTTGCCGTAAGTTTTCGCAATATACTGCTTCATGAATTCAAGCGCGGTTTCAGGCGCAAAAATATTAACTATTTTGAAAAATGCCGCTTGTAAAGCAGTGTTTACTCTCCCACCAAGGCCAAGGTCACGGCTTATTTTCGTTGCGTTTAAAATGTAAAAATCAACTTTCTTGTCAAACAGAGCCCTTTTAACTCTGCCAGGCAGAATTTTTTCAATCTCGCTTTCTTCCCACTCGCAGTTGAGAAGAAATTTGCCGCCGGGCTTTAAATCTTTGAGCAAATCGTATTTAAAAATATAACTCGGTGCATGGCAAGCGACAAAATCTGCGTTTTCTATATAATATGTTGATTTAATAGGCTTCTCGCCGAATCTCAAGTGCGAAACGGTGAGCCCTCCTGATTTTTTCGAGTCGTAAGAAAAAAATCCTTGAACATTTAAATCAGATTTATCACCTATTATTTTAATTGTGTTCTTCGAAGCACCAACCGTGCCGTCAGAGCCAATACCCCAGAACTTGCAAGCGTAAGTTTCAGGCGGCGCAGTGTGAATTTTTTCTTTAACATTCAAAGAAAGATTCGTAACATCGTCATTTATTCCAACGGTGAAAACAGTTTTCGGGTTTTCAGATTTCATGTTTTCAAAAACAGCGTTAACGTGGCTAGGGTCGGTGTTTTTCGAGCTAAGACCGTATCTTCCCGAAAAAATTTTAACGCTTTCAAATTCAGTATTCTTAACAGCCGAAATAACGTCAAGATAAAGCGGTTCACCAGCGCTTCCGGGCTCTTTCGTCCGGTCAAGAACCGAAATAACTTTAGCGCTTTTTGGAATAACGCTGAGAAGATAACTTTTTGAAAAAGGCCTGTAAAGCCGAACTTTAATAAGGCCAACCTTTTCACCTTTCGAAGCCAGGTAATCAATAACTTCCTCGGCAGTTTCGCAAACGGAACCCATTGCAATAATAATGTTTTCGGCATCTTTGCAACCATAATATTCAAAAGGTTTGTAAGAAGTACCGTATTTTTCATTGATTTGCTGCATGTAATCGTTCACTATTCCTGGAACTTTTTCATAATAAACATTGCAAGCTTCCCTATTTTGGAAGTAAACATCGTCATTTTGAGCCGTACCCCTTGTAACCGGAGAATTCGGGTTAAGAGCCCTATTTCTAAACTTCTCAAGAGCATCAAAATCAATCATTTTTTTCAAATCTTCATAGTCAGGAATAGAAACTTTTTGAATTTCATGTGATGTTCTAAAGCCGTCGAAAAAATGAATAAACGGAATGCTGCTTTTAATCGTGCTAAGATGCGCAACTGCAGCCATGTGTGCGGCTTCTTGAGGGCTGTTTGAAGAAAGCATAGCGTAGCCTGTCTGCCTGCAAGCGTAAACATCGGAATGATCGCCGAAAATCGAAAGCGCGTGAGCTGCAACCGTTCTGGCCGCAACGTGAATCACATTCGGCATTAATTCCCCCGCTATTTTATACATGTTAGGAATCATCAGCAAAAGCCCTTGCGATGAAGTGAAAGTCGTTGCCAAAGCCCCGGCTGAAACCGCTCCGTGGATGGCTCCGGCTGCCCC
>CAKVDR010000008.1 GCA_934726435.1 uncultured Eubacteriales bacterium | reverse complement strand
GAAAAGGTAATATTTTGGTTTATGCTGACGGAAAATATCTTTTAAGTGTACCGAGAGAAGTTTTTTTGAAGTCGAGCATAAATCGTGGAAAAGAAATAACCGAAAAAGAAATTGAAAATATTACCTTTGAAATTAATTCTTACAAAGCGAAATCAAGGGCTCTGAATCTTCTTTCTTACAGGGCCCACTCCAAAAAAGAGCTGGAAGATAAGCTAAAGCGCAAACTCGGCGAAGAAAGCGCTAAAATTGCAACCGAAAAAATGGAGAAAATCGGCCTTTTGAACGACGAAAATTACGCAAGAGAATTTGCAAATCATCTTCAAAAAAATAAAATGTATGCCAAGAAAAGAATTGCATATGAACTTTCTAAAAAAGGCATTAGCGATGAAACAATTTCAGAAGTTTTAAACAATTTAGAAATGAACGAAGATGAAACTTTAGAGAAAATAGTGAGCAAAAAAACGATAGAAAATGAAAAAGACAAAAGAAGGTTAATTGCCCATTTAATGCGGCTTGGCTACTCTTGGAGTCAGATAAACCGGTTTTTGAAATCGGAAGATTATTGAGGGAGGCGATAGAATCAACACGCCTAATAAATTAACGATTTTAAGGATTATACTTGTTCCTTTGATTATTTTTTTGCTGTCATCAACTTGTTTTGAATACAAATTTTTGTGTTCAGGGATAGTGTTTTTAATAGCTTCCTACACTGATTTTCTTGACGGAAATTTAGCTAGAAAGAACAATATTATAACTGATTTTGGGCAAATAATGGACCCTATGGCAGATAAAATTTTAGTTTCTGCTATTCTTATTTTTTTTGTTGGTCTTGGGTTCGTTCCTGCGCTGGCCGCAGCAGTGATAATTCTTCGCGAGTTTGTTATCACTTCGGTTAGGTTTCTTGTTTTTCAAACCAGCCGCCGTGTGGTTTCTGCAAATATTCTGGGGAAACTAAAAACAGTAAGCCAAATGGCAGCAATAATAACCATTTTTTCAGTTCAATCCTGTTTAGAAATTAGCAAAACCTCATGTAATTTCATAATGCAAAATTTGATGTTTTTTGAAGTTTTACAATCAGTGCTCATATGGATCGCGGCGCTTTTGTCGC
This sequence comes from uncultured Eubacteriales bacterium, assembly GCA_934726435.1. GTDB lineage: Bacteria > Bacillota > Clostridia > Oscillospirales > Acutalibacteraceae > UMGS1491. Next base: position 14,454 of record CAKVDR010000008.1, on the reverse strand, counting down.
TCATTTAAGGTTTGGTTTACATTTATTTAAATAAAAAATCAATAATTTCAAGCTTTTGAAGTTTAGGGGGAAACATATGATAAAAATTTATAACACGCTAACGAGATCAAAAGAAATTTTTAAGCCTCTTAACCCCGGCAAAGTTATGATTTATGCTTGCGGACCAACAGTTTATAATTACATTCATTTGGGAAATGCTAGGCCGATTTGTACGTTCGATGTGCTTAGAAGATTTTTCGAATACGTTGGATATGAAGTGATGTTTGTTCAGAATTTCACGGATGTAGACGACAAAATAATCAAAAAAGCAAACGAAGAAAAAATAAATTTCATGGATGTTTCTGCAAAATACATAGAAGAATATAAAAAAGATGCAAAAGGTTTGAACGTCAAACAGGCTACGTTTACCCCTAAGGCAACTGAAAATATTACCGGAATCATCCAATATATTGAAGAAATAATTGAAAAAGGTTTTGGCTATGAAGCCGAAAATGGTGACGTTTACTTCAGGGCTAGAAGGTTCAAAAATTATGGTAAATTTTCGCATCAAACTCTTGATGATCTTCAATCGGGCGCGAGAATTAAAGTTGATGAAATCAAGGAAGATCCTCTTGATTTTGCCCTTTGGAAGGCTGCAAAGCCCGGTGAACCTTACTGGGAAAGCCCTTGGGGTAAAGGCAGGCCGGGATGGCACATTGAATGCTCGGTTATGTCTCAGAAATATCTTGGAAAGACTATTGACATTCATTGCGGTGGGCAGGATCTTATTTTCCCGCACCATGAAAATGAAATCGCTCAAAGTGAATGCTTAACGAATGTTCCGCTTGCAAATTATTGGATGCACAACGGTTATATTAATATTGATAACCAAAAAATGTCGAAATCGCTTAATAATTTCTTCACTGTAAGGCAAATTGCTGAGAAATTTGGCTATGAACCGATTAGGTATTTAATGCTTTCGTCTCATTACAGAAGCCCGATTAATTTCAGCGAAGATGTGATTAAGCAATGCAAAGCTGCGATTGAAAGGCTTTATACTTTCAGGGAAAATTTGAAATTTGCTCTTGAAAAAGCTGAACTCGAAGGCGAAGAGCCGTGCATTGACCTTAAGGTTTATAAAGAAAGATTTATTCAAAAATTAAGCGATGACCTCAACACCGCTGACGCTTTGGGAGTTGTTTTTGAGCTTGTTAAAGAAGTCAATACCAGCGTTTTGGCGGAAACTAAGTTTAAAAAGAAAAGCATAAAATTAATAATTGATTTGTTCGATGAATTCATGGATGTTCTTGGAATTTTATATGAAAAAAATTCATCGTTTCAAAACAAAAATAAGTGTGAAATTGAAAGCTTGATTACTTTAAGGGAGCAAGCACGCCTGAAAAAAGACTGGAAACTTGCCGACGAAATAAGAGATAAGCTGAAATCGAAAGGAGTGGTGATTGAAGACACTCCTCAGGGCACTAAATTCACTTTTAAATAGAGGGGTGAGATGGGCACGGCCGTGCGAGCTGTGCTCTTTAGATTATGGAATCATCATTGATTAGACTTGACAAAATCAGTGTATCATTCGGCGGAGATGTGATACTCAAAGATTTGAGTTTAAATATTAAAGAAGGGGAGTTCGTTACTCTTCTTGGGCCTTCAGGTTGCGGCAAAACCACAACTTTGAGGATAATTGCCGGCTTTTTGAAGCCTGACAGCGGCAATTTGTTTTTTAAAGGAAAAAACATTAACAATGTTCCCGCGCACAAGCGTGAAGTTAACACGATTTTCCAGAAATATGCGCTTTTTCCTCATCTTAACGTTTATGAAAACGTGGCTTTTGGGCTGAGAATTCAGAAAAAGCCTGAGGAAGAAATCAGGGAAAAGGTTAAAGAAATGCTCAGGATGGTTAACCTTGAAGCTTACATAAATCGTGACGTTGATTTTCTTTCCGGCGGGCAGCAGCAAAGGGTTGCAATAGCGAGAGCGCTTGCGAATAATCCAAAAGTCCTCTTGCTCGATGAGCCTTTAGGCGCGCTTGACTTAAAGCTCAGAAAGGACATGCAGTCAGAGCTTAAAAGCATTCATCAAAAAACGGGAATTACTTTTATTTTAGTAACGCATGACCAAGAAGAAGCGCTTTCGATGTCGGATAGCGTTGTGGTTATGGACAAAGGAACAATTCAGCAAATTGGCACTCCAAAAGATATTTACAACGAGCCGCAAAATGCTTTTGTTGCGGATTTCATTGGTGAAAGTAACATTGTTCCTGGTATTATGATTGAAGATTTCAAAGTTAAATTTTCAGACAAAGAGTTTAAATGCCTCGATAAAGGCTTCGAAAAAATGAGCAGTGTTGACGTGGTTATTCGCCCGGAGGATATCAAAGTTGTTTCGCCGGAAAATGGCGATATTTCAGGCGTGGTTACTTCAGTTACTTTCAAAGGTGTCCACAATGAAATAATAGTTGATGTGAATGGATTTAAATGGATGATTCAAACAATTGAAAATCAAGAAACTGGCGATGAAATTGGCCTTGTTATTGAACCTGACGACATTCATATTATGAAAACATCGCTTTATTCTTCTGAAATTGGCGATTACAGTGCGTTTAGTGATGAATTTTATGAAGAGCAACATCACTTCACTTCTGCAGGGGAGGAATGAAATTGAAAAACAAATGGTGTCTTTTTCCTTACCTGCTTTGGATGATAATTTTCACGGTTGTTCCTTTAATTTTGGTTATCGTTTTTTCTTTCACGGATTCGAGCGGCAACTTCACTTTTGCAAATTTAATTGAAGCGTCGAAATATTCGGGCGTATTTTTAAGATCAATTTGGATTGGCGCGGTTTCTACCGTGATTTGCTTGGTGATTGGTTATCCTGCGGCTTATTTCATTTCTAAAATAAAAAAGCATCATCAAAATATATTCATAATGCTGCTTATGATACCCATGTGGACTAGCTTTTTGTTAAGAACTTACGCATGGATGACCCTTCTTGAATACAACGGTCTTATAAACAGGTTTCTTTCGATTTTTGGAATTTCGAAACTTCACATGATAAATACTCCCGGTGCGGTGATGCTCGGGATGGTTTACAACTTTTTGCCGTATATGATTCTTCCTATTTACACTGTTCTCACGAAGATAGACAAAAAAGTCATTGAGGCTGCCGAAGACCTCGGGGCGGATAAATTGAAAGTTTTCACTAAGGTTATCTTCCCGCTTAGCACGCCGGGGATAGTTTCTGGGTTTACTATGGTTTTTGTTCCGTCGGTTAGCACGTTTATAATTTCAAAAATGCTTGGCGGAGGCTCCATTTTAGTCATCGGTGACCTTATTGAAATGCAGTTTTTAGGCAATACATATAATCCTTACTTAGGTTCGTGCATTTCGCTTATTTTAATGATTATCATCATGCTGTGCATGGGAATTATGAAATGCATTGACAGCAGCGACGAAAAAGAAAGAACAGTTTTTTAAAGGAAGGAGGTAAAACATTGAAAAAAATACTGAGTAAAATTTATGTATATTTGGTGCTTACTTTTTTATATTTGCCTATTTTTGTTTTAATGATTTTCTCTTTTAACAATTCAAAAAGCAGGGTCATTTGGGCTGGGTTTACTTTCAAGTGGTATTTTAGGCTTTTTGAAAACCAAGAAATTCTCAGCGCTTTTTACAATACTTTGATCATCGCCGGGGTTTCTTCTTTGCTTGCAACTGTTCTTGGTTTGGTGGCTTCTATCGGAATTGTTAGAAGCAAAAAGATTACTCGCAGTGCGGTTATGAGCCTGACGAATATTCCTCTTATAAATCCTGAAATTGTTACGGGCATTTCGCTCATGCTTATGTTTGTTTTTCTTCACAATAACCTTGGAATTTTTAAGCCTGGGCTTTTCACGTTAATTTGTGCTCACACCACTTTTTGTTTGCCTTATACCATTCTTTCGATTATGCCGAAGCTTCGCCAGATGGATTCAAATATCTATGAAGCTGCTCAAGACTTAGGCTGCAATTCGGCTCAGGCTTTTTTTAAAGTTGTTTTGCCACAAATAATTTCGGGGGTTGTAACCGGACTTATTATTTCTTTCACAATGTCGATTGATGATTTTGTTATAAGTTATTTCACCGGCGGAACCACTCAAACTCTTCCAATAACTGTTTATTCCATGACGAGAAAAATCGTCAGCCCGGAAATAAATGCGCTTTCGAGTTTGCTGTTTTTAGTGGTGTTTGCATTGCTCTTGATAATTAATTTGAGAAAAGAAAAAGATAAATCTTTGAAATCTCGAAAAATTTAGGATTAGGAGAATAAGAAATCTGTGAAAAAGTATTTTTTTGCAATTTTTTCGTTGATTATATTGTCCGCCATAATGATTTTTCACCTAAGCAGTAACAAAAAAAATGAAGAATGCATAAATGTTTACAGCTGGGGTGAGTTCATTTCCAACGGAGTTGACGGAAACATTGATGTTAATAAAAAATTCACTGAAGAAACCGGAATTAAAGTTAACTACAAAACTTTTCAGAATAACGAAGAACTTTTTGCAAAGCTTTATAGCGGCGGTTCGGACTATGATGTTATAATTCCTTCGGATTATATGGTTTCAAAGCTCATTGAAAATGGCATGATAGAAAAATTGGATTTTTCGAATATTCCGAATTATAATCTAATAAACGAAGATTTTAAATCGCTTAATTTCGACCCTAAAAATGAATATTCCGTTCCTTATATGTGGGGTATGGTTGGGATTTTTTACGATAAAAACGAAATTAAACCCGAAGAAGTGACTTGGGATATTCTTTGGAATGAAAAATATAAAAATAGAATTCTTATGTTTGACAATGCCAGAGATAGCTTTGCAATTTCGCTTTTGAGGCTTGGTTATTCCGTTAACACCAAAAACCTCGATGAATTAAAGCAAGCTGCGAATGAGCTCGTTGCTCAGAAGCCTTTGGTTCAAGCCTATGTTATGGACCAAATTTTTAATAAAATTGAAAATCACGAAGCCGTTTTGGCGCCTTACTATGCTGGCGATGCCGCAACGATTATAAAAAACAGTTCCGATATAGGTTTCGTTATTCCAAAAAGCGGCAGCACGAGGTTTGTTGACAGCCTTTGCATTCCGAAAAATTCAAAACATAAAACTTTGGCTGAAAAATACATAAATTTTATGTGCAGGACTGATATTGCGCTTTCGAATGTTAAACACACGGGCTATTCAACCCCTCAAAAAGAGGCTTTTAATCTTCTTGATGAACAAACGAAAAATAACAAGATTTTTTACCCTGAAAAAGAAGTTTTGGATAAATCCCAGATTTTCGTGAATCTCCCTGCAGATGTAAACGAATGCATGGATAAACTTTGGGTTGAAGTCAAGGCTGGCGGTGTTTCTTCAGAACCGTGGGTGCTTGGTTTGATTTTAGCTCTTTTTATGGGAGCTTATTTAGTTAGCTGGATGATTCAAAAGCGAAGAAAAAAGAAAAGTTAAAGTTGAAATTTTTCATTTTAGTGATATAATTTGTTTGTAATAATATTAGTTTTTATTAGGTTCTAGACGTTTGGCTAGAATCTAAATTTATATTCAGAATAATTAAACAAGGTAGGAGATAAAACATGATTTGTATTGCGATTGATGGCCCGGCAGGTTCCGGGAAAAGCAGCGTTTCGAAATTGGTGGCTCAAAATCTCGGTTTCACGAGCATTGACACAGGGGCGCTTTATAGAGCAGTAGCTTATTATTTTAAATCAAACAAAATTTCAGAAGAAAATATTAAAAACGCCCTTAAAAATATTGATTTAAAAGCTAAAAACATAGACGGAAAATTCAATGTTTTTTTAAGTGGCGAGAATGTAACAGACAAAATAAGAGATGAAGAAATTTCCAAAATGACTTCTAAAATTTCGAAGTACCCTGAGGTTAGAGATTTTCTCCTTGAGTTTCAAAGAAAACTTGCAAAAAATGAAAATTGTGTGATGGATGGAAGAGATATCGGCACAGTTGTTATGCCGAATGCTGAAATTAAAATTTTTCTAACTGCATCGCCTGAAAATCGAGCTATGAGAAGATTTAACCAGCTTAGAAGAGTAGTTCCGTTTGAAAACATTTTGGAAGATTTGAAAAAAAGAGATTATCAAGACACCCACAGAGAAATCGCACCGCTTAAAATGGCGAGTGATGCAATTTTGATTGATAATTCAGATATTTCTTTGGAGCAAACTGTTGAAAAAATTTGTAACATTGCGAGGAATTTTTAATGAACGAAAAACTATATAGAATTTGCGTTTCGGCAATCAGGCCATTTATCAAATTCTTTTTCCCATATGACGTGAGTGGAACGGAAAACATAAAAAATCTTTCGGGTGGATATGTGATTTGTTCGAATCATCTTTCGAATGTAGACCCGATATATTTGGCTTTAACGCACCAAGTTCCGATTCAGTTCATGGCCAAGCAAGAGCTTTTCAAAAGCAAAATTTTCAGCAAATTTCTTCGTGCAGTGGGCGTCTTCCCTGTTAAAAGAGGCAAAGGTGACAAAGAAGCTTTAAATTATGCGCTTGGAATCCCTAAATCCGGCGGAGTTTTGGGCATTTTCGTTGAAGGGACTCGCTCCAAAACAGGAGAATTTTTAAGGCCTCGTTCGGGTGCGACATTAATAGCTTCTCAGTCCGGTGCGGCTGTTTTGCCGGTTTGCATTACCGGTGGCGGCGAAAATAACAGAGTTAAACTTTTCAAAAAGACTAAAATTTGCTACGGTGAAGCAATAAATTCCGCAGATTTAAATATTGAATCTCGCCAGGAACTTAAAAAATCAACTAATTTGATAATGGATAATATTAAAAAATTGAGGGAAGATAAAATTGAAGATATCAGTTGCTAAAAATGCAGGGTTTTGTTTTGGGGTGAAGCAAGCGATTTCTTTAGCTAGAAAGATGCTTGAAGAAGGAAATAAAATTTGCATTATGGGAAATATAATTAATAATCCGGGAATTGTTCTTGAGCTTGAAAGTAAGGGCGCGAGGACAGTTTCTTCGCTTTCTGAAGTTAGCGCAGATGAAATTTTAATTATCAGGACTCATGGAGTTAAAAAAGAAATTTTGGAAGAAGCTGAATCTAGAGGGATTAATTGCATTGATGCTACGTGTAAATTTGTGAAAAGGATTCACAAAATAGTAAGTGAAAATGACCCTGAAAATGAATTTTTGCTAATTGCAGGAAGTGTGAATCATCCCGAAGTGGTTGGAATTCGCAGTTATTTTTCAAAGAGAAGTTATGTTTTTGGTAGCCTTGGTGAACTTGAGAAAATTTTAAGTGATGAAAGTTTAAGTAGGGAAAAAGGCTTTATGGTATCTCAAACTACTTTTTCTTCTGTAGAATGGAAAAAATGTGTAGAATTTGTTCAAAAAAGCTTTACAAACATAAAAATATATGATACGATTTGCAATGTAACTAGTTTAAGACAACAAGAAGCAAAAAATTTATCTAAAACAAATGGTTTAGTAATAGTAATTGGCGGTCATGCTAGTTCAAACACTTGCAAACTCAGAGAAGTTTGCTTTGAAAACTCAAATGTTATTCACATTGAAAATGTGAGTGAACTTGATAGGTATAAAATTAATAATTTTGAAAATATAGCAATAACCGCAGGTGCATCAACTCCAAGTGAAGCTTTGGAAGAAGTCAAAATTTATTTGCAAGACACTGCGGAATTTTTTAAGGAGTGAAATTTAATAAATTTGAAAGACATGATTTTTTAAAACTAGTTACAAATTTTTAAAGGAGGAAGAGAAATGGACGAAAGAGAAATTAAAAAACTTGATGAAAAGGGCGAAGAAAAGATTTCGGGCGGAATGAACACCGATAAAGATAAATTACTCAAATCAGCAGTGGACCCTAAAATGTTATCCATTGTGACTTATGGTGCTCCATTGGTTCGCCCGGTAACTAAATTGCCGACTGAACTAATTAAATATTATAATGGAAAGAAAATTGAAGAAACTAAAGAAGAGAATAAACCTGAAGAAGCTTTAACAGCTTCACAGCCGCAAACTGAAGAGAAAAAATAAAATATGAAATTAGAAAAAAGGAGAAAGAAAAATGGACGAAAAAGAAATGAAAAAGATTGATGAAAAAAGCGAAGGAAAAATTTCAGGTGGGTTGAAGATTGCTAAAGATAAGCTAAAAAAATTAAATCAAGACTGCCAAGAAAAGAAAGAAGAAATAAAAAAACTGGGCGAAGAAGCCGCAGAGAAAATTTCGGGTGGCGTGGAATCTTTAAGGAAGTTTGTAAAAAAGCCAGGTGCGATATTTATAAAAAAATACGGTGCAATTCCAATAAGACCAACAGTGAAACCAATTGAACCAGTTAAACCTGTTGACCCGAGCAAACAGCCCGAACAACCAACCGAACCTTTAACTCCAGCAAGCCCCGTGCAACCTTTGGAGCAAGAAAAAGAGGAAAATAAATAACTAAAATTGAAAAGAAAGGTGGAATTAAAATGAGCAAGGAAAAAATTGAAAAAGGTATGGAAAATGTTGCAGGTGGAGTAAAAAGTGAACCTGAAAGCGAGTCTGAAAGCGGATCTGAAAACGAATCGAGAGAAATGGGACTTCAACTGGTATATGGTGGACCTTGCATTGAAGTTCCGAAACTTCCTAGGGTGAAATATGGCGGACCACGTATTAATTTTCCGAAGCGTCCAATTGAACCATTAATCCCTAAGCAACCTGTAGATCCAGAAAAATAGTGAAAATAAATAATCAAGAGGGTGAAATTTTAAATGAGTAAAGAAGGAATTGAGGAGATAAAACCTGAATTCGAGAAAAATGTTTCCGGCGGATCAAAAGTTCCGGGAGAAATTTCTGAGGAGTTCAAAGAAAAAATAATAAACACTTTGATGAAACGTCCGTCACTTTTGAAAGCATATGGTGGGCCACCAATTAGAGTTAAAAAGATTAATAATCAGGCAGTGTTTTTGCCGAAAAACCCTGAAGAAAATTAATACTTGTGTCAGTTGTTGCAAGAGATGAACTTATAAAAAATAAAGTCGAAGATAAATTGAATTTAGCGTATTTAGAAAATCTATAGCAGACCTTTTGTTTTTGAAATTTTACGGGAGGATTAAAACTATGGAAACGATGAATAGCAAAGTCAAGAAATTAACTGATGACATTTTAATGGATGTTGCAGGCGGGCTTGAAAACACAAGACCCCTCAGCACAGCAGTGTTAACGGATGAAGCAATTGAAGAAAGTAAATCTCAAAATAAAAAAAAGAAAAAAGAAAATTATGAAATTGACGTATAAAAAACAGTAGTAGCCACTTTGAATTGAAATCCGATCTTAGTGGTTGCTACAAATTTGATTTTTAAGGAGGAAGAAAAATGGATGAAAAAGAAATTAAAAAACTTGACGAAAAAGCTGAAGAAAAAATCTCAGGCGGCACGAAATTTTTGAAAGATAATCTCGTAGATCCTAAATTAAAAATTTTGGCTTATACCGCACCGGTGATTAACCCAATAATTAAGCCTATATCTGGACGAGTTAAATTTTATGATGGAAAGAAAAATGAAGAGAAAAAATAAAATTTGAAATTAGAATTAGAAAAGGAGGAATAAAAATGAGTGAGAAAGAAATTAAAAAACTTGATGAAAAGGGCGAGGAAAAGATTTCAGGTGGCACGAAGATTAGCGATAAAGTAAAAGAAGTTTTAATTAAAAAAGGAATTGGCATCACTGAACCTGCTAAGAAAACTATGCCACCAATGGTTATGTATGGAGTTATGAAACCCTCTGAGGACAGTATTAGGCTTTTAAAAGAGAAAAGAGAACAAATTGAAAAAACTAAAGACCCAAAAGATGCACTAGCACCTTCTGAGCCGCAAATTGAAGAGAAAAAATAAAGGAATGAATGAAGATGAGCAAAGAAGAAATTAAAGAAGGCATGGATAATGTTGCGGGTGGGATGGACTTACAGCCTGAAAAGAAAATTAAACCAAGATCACCAATTAGATATGGTGCACCGTTTATTCGAATTCCGAGTGAACCTAGAGAACAACCTGAGCAGTCAGTTGAACCATTGATTCCTGCAAATCCTATGGAGCAAGAAAAAAGGAAATAAATAATTAAAACTGAAAAGAAAGAAGGAAATAAGATGAGCGAGAAAGAAATTAAAAAACTTGATAAAAAAGCTGAAGAAAAAGTTTCAGGCGGATTTGATTTGAACTTTCAAAAAAAGGCTAAACCTGTGAAATGTGGGAAATCGGTATTAGATAGCTTAATATCAGTTCCGGCACCTTATTATGGTGCTCCGGCAATTAAACCCATAAAACCTGAGTTGACTGATAAACCTGTGATTACTGAAAAACCTGAGCAATCGGTTGATCCTTTGGTTCCTGTTAAACCTGTGAAAGAGGATGATTCTGAAATATTAAAATAATAAAATGAAGGGAAATGTGAAAAAATGACTTACCCGATTACTTGTGTTTGGGAAATAACAATGGCTTGCAATATGAGGTGCAAGCACTGTGGATCAATATGTGAAAATGCTCTTCCCGGAGAGCTTACAACCGAGGAAGCGCTTAAATTCGTTGACGAATGCTTTGAAATAGGCATGGAATGGATAAGTATTTCTGGCGGTGAACCTTTCATGAGAAAAGATTTAGTCCAAATTGTAAAATATGCCATCAATAAAGGCATAGGGGTAAACCTTATTACCAATGGTTGGTTTATTAACGAAGAAGTTGCAAAAGAGCTCGGAAGTCTTGGCGGTGGAGTGAGGGTTATGATAAGCCTTGAAGGGCCTGAATACATACACGATTTCATCAGGAAACAAGGCTCGTTCCAACGCTCAAAAAAATCTTTTGAAACTTTAAAGAAATACGGCGTTGAAGTAGGAAGCGTCACAACTATAACAAAGCAAAATATCGACCATCTTGATGAACTTAAATATTTTCTCATAGAAACTGGTGTAAAATTCTGGCAGGTTCAAATCGGCTTGCCGATGGGTTCGCTTGGTAAACATGCTGACTGGGTTTTGGAACCTAAACAAATGAATGATATAATCGATTATTGCTACAAAGTTTCAAATGAAGGCAAAATTGATATCTTCCCTGCAGATTGCATTGGTTACTATAATAAAAAACAAGATGAAGTTTACAGAAGATCCTATCATTGTGGTGAAAACGATAAAATGCCCCAGTGGGAAGGATGCACCGCAGGAATTTACAGCTTCGGAATACTTCATAACGGAGATATAATCGGCTGCACGTCAATAAGAGATAAAGAATATATTGAAGGTAACATTAAAGAAAAAAGCCTCAGGGAAATTTGGGAAAATCCCGATAATTTTTCTTGGAGAAGGAAATTCACGAAAGAAAATCTTAAAGGCGATTGCTTGAAATGCAACTATGCCGAAAAGTGCCTCGGTGGATGCCCAAACACAAGGAAGTGCATGAACGGAACGTTTAACTCCGAGAACCTTTATTGCACGCAAAATTTACTTTTGAAAGAGAACCGAGTGTAATTTACCTTATGAGGTAAATACTTTCTTGGCGCTCGCAAAGCGTTTTTCCTCCGTTTTCAGTCACTAAAACCATTTCTTCGATAGAACCCCCGTTTTCGGTTTGAATTCTTGGCTCAATAGTGTAAACGCCGTTTTTTTGAAGGTTAAGCCCTGAGCGTTTATGGCCTTTTGGCGAAAGACTCGTGCCGGGATTATGCGCAAATTCTCCGATTGGATGCCCTGTTGCATGATTGTAATTAGGGTATCCGTTTTTTGTTATTTCATTTCGTACGATTTCGTCAATTTCATATCCTTTAACGCCGGGTTTTGCATTTTTTATTCCAAGGCTCACGGCATCATGAAGGCAGCTAAAGATATCCAAAACCTCCTTTGGAGGATTTTTTTCGCCTCTTTTTAAAACGTAGCCCATTCTTTGCAAATCGCTTGAATATGCTTTACCGTTTTTAAGGTGAATCTTCACGCCGAAATCCATGTAAACAGTGTAGCCGGGTTTTAAAACTTCACCACTTGAAGCGGTATGCCCACCTTTTGCAATATTCGGCCCAACGAGAACAATCGGGCAGAGTTCTTTTTCCCATGAAAATTCCTCGGCTATTATTCCATGTGTTTTAAAATAATTCGGTTTAAATTTAAAAATCTTATGAACCAAATTCACAATTGCTTTTTCAGTCATGCCGGGCTTGATGCGGTTAAAAGCCGTTTTTAAAATTTCATTGCCTCTTCGAGCTGCGATTTTGAGGTAAAAAATGTCTTCCTCGCTTTTTGTGTCAAGAAGATAATAAATAAACTCATCGCTCGAAATGAACCTCGGAGCGGTACGGCCGCTTAATTTATAAAAAGCTAGAATATTGTCAGTTAAAAACCTGTATGTTCCATAGCCGAGAACGTCTGTCTGGCTATCCATTTTATCAGAGTAATTAAGATAAATATTCTGCGGGAAGTTAAGCTCTGCAAGGGTATTTTTCATGTTTTCGAGAAGTGAATTTTCGCCTTCATACATCAAAACTTTGCCGCTAAAATCTTTTAAATTCTCATGTTCTAAGCTGTGAGCGATTAAAACTTTTTCGCGGTTGCTTAAAATGCAAAGAGCGGGTACAATTGTCTTGTCGGTAATAAATTTCGTGAAAAATGGGTCACAATTTTCAGCGTTGTACATAATCCAAGCTGAGTTTTCAGGTACTAGATTTTTCATTGTTAGTTCTCTCCCATAACGATTTTTGAAATAGGTGATTTTATAAAAAAACTTCATTTAATGACCAAAAGTGCGCTGATGGTCTGCCTTAGTTTAATTTTAAAGCAAATTAAATTATTTTCAATGCCTTTTGGTGGTTCGGTTACTTTCGGTAGCCTTGCTCCGCTGATCATTCTTTCAAATAAATACGGCGTTAAAACGGGCATTTTTGCTGCATTTGTTTGTCTCATATTTAATTTTATTATGTCGTTTAAAGTTCCTCCTGCAAAAAGTTTTTTTGCAATTGTTTTAATAATTTTTCTTGATTATGTTTTGCAGTATTTACTAGTTGGTCTTAGCAGTTTTTTCGGCAAGCTTTTTAGCTTTGGGCGGTTTAATAAAATGTATACTGGAGCGGCGGTTTCGTTTATTCTTAAAATTTTTTCTTCGGCAGTTTCAGGAGCGGTTTTTTGGAGCGAATATGCCCCAGGAGTTCTAAGCATCCCAATTTATAGCCTTGCTTATTCTTGCGCTTATTTAATCCCGGAATTCATGATAACGGTTATTGTTATTAAAAAAACAGAAAAATTTATTTAAAACCACTTTTCACCGTTTTCGGCTTTTCATCATAAACTGAAAGGGTAAGGGAGTGGTATTTTTGGCGATAAAAATATTTATAGACCAAGGGCATAACCCAAGAAGCATAAACGCCGGAGCGGAGGACTTTGGGCTTCGTGAGCAGGATATTACTTATAACGTGGGAAGATACTTAGCAGACTTGCTTAACAAAGACCCTAGGTTTGAAGCGAGAACCTCAAGAAATACTCCCGAAGAAATTTTGGGAACAAATAATTCTACGAGCCTTGCTAGAAGGGTGGAGCTTGCTAACTCTTGGCCGGCAAATTATTTTTTAAGCATTCACACGAATGCTAACACTAACCCAAGCGTAAACGGCTCGGAGGTTTATGTCTTCCAGGAATATAGCCAGTCGTATTTCCTCGGTGAACACATTTTAGAAAGCATTGTAAAAAGGCTCGGGACTAAAAATAACGGCGTGAGAGTTAGACCGTCGCTTTATGTTTTAAGAAAAACTGCTATGCCTTCGGCTTTGATTGAGCTTGCATATATTACGAATCAAAGTGACGCTGAAAAATTAAGAGATGACCAATATCAATTCGCTTATGCAATTTACGAGGGGCTTCTTAGTTATTTTGGTTTTGAAAATATTAATTATTGACAAACAAAATTCGCTTTGATATAATAGTGCGCAGTGGAGTTAGACTGCGGCTTGCCCCTGTAGTTAAATGGATATAACAAACCCCTCCTAAGGGTTAGTTATCAGTTCGATTCTGGTCAGGGGTACCATAAATGAAGTTTGAAGAGAAATCTTCGAGCTTTTTTTGTTGCTTCGAAAGAATTAATTTAAAATTTTGCATAATAAAAAACTGCTGAAATTGATCAGCAGCCTTATTTTTTGTTTTTACATTCCCACAGTTACTGCGGAAATTCCCATCATCATGAGTCCTGTTCCCGCTGAAAACGCTATTGTAAATGCAGGAATGATTGGGTTTGTAATCATTAATATTCCAAGTAAGCAATTGATGATTCCAAATGTTAAAACGTAACCCCAAACTGTGTAACTAAGCTTTTTGAGGTAAATTGATTTAATGCACTGGCAAATTCCTCTTACCAAAACCCAAAAACCGAAAATATACGGTAGCATAGCGGTTAAAACTATGTTTACTGGTGAAAAAACTGCAAGTATTCCAAGAAT
>CAKVDR010000007.1 GCA_934726435.1 uncultured Eubacteriales bacterium | reverse complement strand
TCAAGTTCTTGCACAACTTTTGCTTCAGTTGCAATTGAAGCATGATCTGTTCCCGGAATCCAAAGCGCAGAGTAACCTTGCATTCTTTTGAACCTTATTAAAATATCTTGCATGGTTTGGTCAAGAGCATGACCCATATGTAAATTACCTGTTACGTTCGGCGGAGGCATAATAACGCTGTAAGGCTTTTTATTTTCATCAACATTTGCAGAAAAATATCCGATTTTTTCCCAATTTTCATAGATTTTATCTTCAACTTCTTTTGGGTTATAATTTTTGTTCATACACTCGCACATTTTATTTTCTCCTTTCCTCACAATAATAAGTAATTTTATTTTTAAGCTTGTCTACTCCCTCGCCATTTAAAGAAGAAAAAGCGATTCTTTCAACATCTTCGTAGTCTTTTAGTTCTTCTTTCAAAAGTTCTTCTCTTTCAATTCTGGCCATTTTCCTGAGTTTATCGCTCTTTGAAGTAACGATAATAAACGGATAGCCCTTGCTTTTTAAAAAGTCTATCATTTGAATATCCAAAACCGACGGAGGATGACGCATATCAATTATTTGAATAACCAGCGCAATGTTTTTGTTTTCTTCGAAGTATCCTTCAATCAACTTTGACCAGCGCTTTTTTTCTTCAAACGAAACCCTCGCATAGCCATAACCCGGGAGGTCCACGAACCTTATATTCCCAACATTATAAAAGTTTATATTGATAGTTTTGCCGGGCTTATTGCTCACTCTGGCAAGAGATTTCCTGTTAAGAATTTTGTTTATAAGCGAAGACTTTCCAACATTTGACCTACCAGAAAAAACAACCTGAGGCAGGTCGTCCTTCTTCATTTGTTTTAAATTGCCCACAGAACTCAAAAATTCTGCTTTATTAAAGTTTATCATTTTTTAGCATTCCTTGTTTCAAGTGCGTTTTCAAACACTGTTTCTAAAGTTTCAGCAGTCACGAATTTAACCGAATTTTTAACTACATCGTCTATTTTTTGAAGGTCATTTTTGTTGCCAGAAGGAATAATCACAGTTTTGATTCCTTCTTTGTAAGCCGCCATGGTTTTTTCTTTAAGCCCGCCGATCGGAAGGACTTTGCCCGTTAATGTAATTTCGCCCGTCATAGCAACATTTGAATAAACAGGCTTTTTGCTCAGCGCAGAAACAAGCGCGGTTGTCATCGTAACACCTGCGGAAGGGCCATCTTTCGGCACAGCACCCTCCGGAGCATGAATATGGATGTCGAATTTATCGTAAAAATCAGGTTTAATTCCTAGCTTTTTTGCATTACTTCTTATATAACTAAGCGCAATTTGAGCCGATTCTTTCATGACATCTCCGAGCGAACCCGTAAGCTGAAGTTTGCCCTTGCCCTTCATTAAAGCAACTTCAATAGGAAGAAGCTCACCGCCCACAGAAGTCCAAGCAAGACCGTTCACAACGCCGATTTGATTCTCTTTTTCGTGAATTTCTTTTTTGAATTTTTCAGGGCCAAGAAGTGTAACAAGATTTTCTTCATCAACAAAAACGGATTTAGCTTCTCCGGAAACTATTCCCGTGGCAATTTTCCTCATAATAGAAGCGATTTTTCTTTCAAGCTCTCTTACACCCGCTTCTTTTGTATAGCACTCAATTAATTTTTTAAGAGCTTCATCGCTAATTCCAAAATTTTTTCTTGTAAGGCCATGACGTTTGAGCTGCTTGGAAATTAAATGGTCTTTTGCGATGTTGAACTTATCTTCGTAACTGTAGCTATAAAGCTCGATTACTTCCATGCGATCATAAAGTGGGCCAGGAATTGCATGCTTGTCGTTAGCAGTTACGATGAACATAACATTGCTCAAATCAAAAGGCATGTCCACATATCTATCGTGGAAATTAGCATTTTGTTCAGGGTCCAAAACTTCCAAAAGTGCAGCTGCAGGGTCACCCTTGTAGTCTTTCGAAAGTTTATCAATTTCATCTAGCAAAATAAGCGGATTATTAGTTTTAATCTGGCTTATAGCAGACATTATCCTACCAGGCATTGCCCCAACGTAAGTTTTTCTGTGACCGCGAATTTCACTTTCGTCGTTAACCCCACCTAGGGAAATTCTGACGTATTTTCTGTTAATAGCTTTGGCAAGTGACTTAGCAATAGAAGTCTTGCCCACTCCCGGAGGGCCTGAAAGACAAATAATCTGGCCTTTAACATCAGAAGCAAGCTTTTTAACCGCCAAAAATTCTATTATACGCTTTTTAACATCTTTAAGGCCGTAATGCTCATCATCGAGAATTTTTTCAGCTTTTTTGATATTAATAGTTTCTTTGTCAGAAGTATTCCACGGAAGCGACAGGCAAAACTCAAGATAATTCCTTTGAATATTTGCATCCGGAGAACTTGAAGGAGTTTTTGCAAAATTTTTGCATTCTTTAATTAATTTCTCGCGAACTTCGCTGGGAAGAGAAAGCTTTTCAATTTTTTTCATGTATTCACGGGCTTCGCTGCCAGGGTCGGAATCTTCACCAAGCTCTTGAGAAATCGCTCTCATTTGTTCTCTTAAAAGATACTCTTTTTGAGATTTATTCATGTTAGTTTTTGTTTTGAGAGAAATCTCATTTTTAAGCTTCAAGATTTCAATTTCTTTTAAAAGCAAAACCAAAATTTTCTGAAGCCTAATCAAAGAGTTCTCTTCTTCAAGAAGCGATTGCTTGATTTCAAATTTAAATGAAACATTAGTTGCCACGTAATCTGCGAGTTTGCTCATATCGTCACAGTTAGCAATATCAAAAATAAGGTCACTGGCAATTTCTTTTGAATTTATGCTTGAAAGCGCAAGGTATTCAGTGAACATATCTTTAACTTTGGAACAAAGCGCCTCATCAAAAGGATCATTCTGAGCCAAAAATGGTGTCATTTTAGTCACTTTAGCCCTTATGCAATCTTCACTTTCGAAAAATTCAGTAGCTTTTGCACGGCAAATACCTTCAACTAAAACTCTCATGAAATCCGTGCCTTGCTTTAAAATTTCTCTAACTTTAACAACAGTTCCAACAGAATAATAATTATTTTCATCAAAACTTTCTTTATTTGCATCCTTTTTTGCAACTAAAAATATTTCTTCATTAGCACGAGTAGCCTCACTAATAGCATTTAGTGAAGCTTTTTTGCTGATATCAAAATGAAGAACTAAATCAGGGAACATAACAAAATCACAAAGAGGAATCACTGGAATGGTTTTTTCTTCTAAATTTATCCCTTCTATTTTTAATCACCTCCGAAATTTTATGGCGCAGCATTATCTTTAGATTTATTTTTACTTTTTAATTTGTCAGGGTTTATAGAAATCATAATCGGTTTTCTATTTTCATCATAAACGAATTCCGGTTCTTTTTCACCATTAACCACATCTTTATCGATAATAACTTTATCAATTTTATGGTTAGAAGGCACTTCAAACATAACGCCCTGAAGCGTTTCTTCGATAATTGAGCGAAGACCCCTAGCGCCGATGTTCCTTTTTATAGCTTTTTTAGCAATAGCCCTCAAAGCAGAATCTTCAAAAATAAGCTCAACTTTATCAAGCTCGAAAAGCCTTTTATATTGCTTAATGAGCGAATCTTTCGGTTCTGAAAGAATCTTCACAAGAGCGTCTTCATCAAGACCTTTAAGCGAAGTGATAACCGGCATTCTTCCAACGAGCTCAGGAATAAGACCATATTTAACGAAATCTTGAGGAATAACCTTGCTCATCCAATCTGTTGAATCGATCTCTTTTCTGGTTTTAACCTCAGCGCCAAAACCGAGCGAAGAAGTGTGAATTCTTTTTTCGATTATTTTTTCAATTCCTTCAAAAGCACCACCGCAAATGAAAAGAATATTTGAAGTGTCAATTTGAATGAATTCTTGCTGAGGGTGCTTTCTGCCGCCTTTTGGAGGCACTGCAGAAGTTGTTCCTTCCAAGATTTTCAAAAGCGCTTGCTGGACACCCTCACCACTAACATCTCTTGTGATAGAAGCATTCTCAGATTTCCTTGCAATTTTATCAATCTCATCAACGTAAATTATGCCGCACTGCGCTCTTTCTACGTCATAATCAGCGGCTTGAATTAATCTTAAAAGGATGTTTTCAACATCTTCGCCCACATAGCCCGCTTCAGTGAGTGTTGTGGCATCTGCAATTGCAAAAGGAACATCCAGAATTTTTGCTAAAGTTTGAGCTAAAAGCGTTTTACCAACGCCTGTCGGGCCAAGAAGCAAAATATTGCTCTTTTTGATTTCAACATTCTCATCTTCTTTGCCGAAAAATATTCTTTTGTAATGGTTATAAACCGCAACAGAAAGCGCAATTTTAGCACGGTCTTGACCTACAACATATTCATCGAGATATTTTTTAATTTCCTGCGGCTTAGGCAAAATTTTTTCTTTGCTGCCACTTTTAATTTCAGGCGCATCATCTTTTGAATGAGCAATTTCTCTGCCTTTAAAACCCGGAACTTCATTTTCCAAAATGTTTATGCAAAGATCAATACATTCATCACAAATGCAAACCCCCGGACCCGCAACTAATTTTCTCGCTTCATACTGAGGTTTTCCACAAAATGAACAGCACAGATCTCTGTCTTTACTTCCTTTATCAATACTCATAACAACCCACCGATTCATAAAATTTGTGCTTAAAAAAGTGCTATTTACCAAACAGTGAGCCAAAGCCATGAAAAACATGGCAGCCCACTTAATTTTTTATCTTTCGTAAAGAACTTTATCAACAAGGCCGTATTTCAAAGCTTCTTCGGCACTCATGAAATTGTCTCTTTCGGTGTCTGCGGCTATTGTTTCGTAGCTTTGACCCGTTTTTTCAGATAATATTCTGTTTAATTTTTCTTTAGTTTTTAAAATGTGCTGAGCGTGAATATTAATGTCAGTTGCTTGACCTTTTGCTCCACCGCTCGGCTGATGAATCATGATGTCGCTGTTTGGAAGGGCGTATCTCTTGCCTTTGGTTCCAGCAGCAAGTAGGAAAGCTCCCATGCTCGCTGCCAAACCCATGCAAATTGTTGAAACATCGCACTTAATATACTGCATTGTGTCATATATAGCCATACCATCAGTTACAGACCCACCAGGGCTATTTATATAAAGGCTTATGTCTTTCGAGGCGTCTTGACCTTCAAGATAAAGAAGCTGCGCAACAACTACACCGGCACTTGCCGAGTTAACTTCTTCGTTAAGAAGAATTATTCTGTCGTTTAACAGTCTTGAAAATATGTCATAAGAACGTTCTCCACGACCTGTTTGCTCTACAACGTAAGGTACTAAACTCATATATAAAACCTCTCTGTTATTTAAAATTTATAGTTATTTTTTTACTGCGTTTTTGCAAATGAATTCAACTGTTTTTCTTGAAATCATGTCTTTTTTGAGTCCATCCGCAGGAACTAATCTCTTAGCTTGTTCAGGTTTCAAAGAATATGTTTTTGCAATTACTTCATATTCTTTTTCGATTTCTTCATCAGAAGCGCCGATTTTTTCAAGCTCAGCAACCTTTTTAAGGCCAAGGTTAACTTTAACTGTTTTTTCAGCTTCAGGCATAAAGTTTTCAATCATTTTTTCAACTGTAAGGCCTGTGTATGCCATGTAATCTTTGAAAGCAATGCCTTGAGATTTGAGTCTATATTCAAACTCACGAACGAGATCGAAAGCTTTGTTTTTAACAAGAGCTTCAGGAATTTCAGCCTTGACGAGTTCTAAGAATTTGTCCATTACTTCGGTTTCAGTTTCTCTTTCGTTTTTAGCTTTAGCTTCGTCTGAAAGTTTCTTTTTGATGTCTTTTTTGAAGTCTTCTAAATTTTCAAATTCACTAACGTCTTTAACGAATTCATCGTCAACTACCGGGAGATCTTTCTTTTGAATTTTATTTAATTTTGTTTTGAAAACTGCAGGTTTGCTTGCAAGAGAAGCAACGTGGTAAGTTTCAGGGAAAGTAACGTTGATTTCAAATTCTTCGCCTACTTTATGGCCGATGATCTGATCTTCAAAACCTGCGATGAACTGGCCTTTGCCAATTTCAAGTTCTACTCCTTGTGCTGTGCCACCGTCGAATTTTTCTGAGTCAACATATCCTTCAAAGTCAATGTTAACTACATCTCCTTTTTCAGCTTTTCCATCTTCAGATGTAACGAGCCTTGCATTTTGCTCTTGAATAGCTTTGATTCTTTCGTCAACATCTTTAGCTAAAATCTTTGGAGCTGCCTTTTTCTCAATTTCTATTCCTTTATAGCCTTCAACCTCAACTTCTGGCATAACGGTAACTTTAACTTTGTAAACAAGGCCTTCTTCTTTGCTGAGTTTAACAACTTCAAAATCAACTTTGTCATCAACGAGTTCGATTCCTGCTTCTTTTGCAGCTGCTTCAACTGAAGGACCGTAAACTGCGTTAACAGCATCTTCGAAGAAAACTTGCTCACCATAATATTTTTCAATGAACTTGCGAGGAGCCTTGCCTTTGCGGAAGCCCGGAATAGTTATTTTGCTTTTTTGTTTTAAATAAGCTTTGTCAACTTCTTTTGCGAATTCTTCGGCAGAAACTTCAACCTCCAATTCATAACGATTAACATCCACTTTTTTTGACGATACTAATTTCACTTAAATCTTCCTTTCAATATAAATTTGAAAATAATGAAAACTATCTGACTGAAACAGGGCAAAAATTTATGTAATCGCAAGAAACAAGCCTGAAATCAATTCCTTTATAATTTCCTTCAACAAGCCTTTTCGTTGCCCCGCCATCATGAATATGTCCATAATAACACTTTTCAACTTTTTTTTCAATCAAAAGATTTATAATCTCTTCAGATTCTTCATTTCCGTAAACAGGAGGATAGTGAAGAAACACCACAGGCTCCAAATTTTCTTTTTTTGCTTCGTCTAAAGACCTTTCAAGCCTGCCCACTTCACGATTCAAAATTTTCCTGTCTTGATCTGTTTCGCAGCGGTAAAGCCAGCCTCTTGTTCCACACACGCAAATGTTTTCAACTTTCAAAGCTGAGTTATAGAGAATCGAAATGCTTTCGAAACCGCTTTGCTTCAAAAAATTATTAACTTTAGCAGTCGTAGACCACCAGTAATCATGATTTCCTTTGATTAAAATTTTCTTGCCCGGCAAATTGTTTATAAACTCAAAGTCTTTGTAAGAATCTTCAAGCTTCATAGCCCAAGAAATATCACCGATTATAATAACTGTGTCTTCATTTTTCACGGTCTTTTCCCAGTTTTCTTTAAGCCGAGTGGTGTAGTTGCCCCACCCTGCAAAGACTTCCATGGATTTTTCTTCATTTCCAAATGAAAGATGCAGGTCGGATATAGTGAAAATAGCCATTTATTCCCCTTTCTGCGGTTAAAAAACTTTATTTACAAAATTAAAAGCATTGCTGAAAAACACTTTATCAAGTAAATTTTCTTTGTAACCCTTTTTCAAAAAATATTCATAAAGATTTTTAATCTTATCAATGCTGTTTATTTCTTCTGGCGTGTCAGATCCGTCAAAATCACTTCCAAAAGCCAAATTATCCTCGCAAGAAAGCGAAAGAAAATACTCAAAATGCCTTAAAATATCATCCATAGAAGCATCTTTAGAATTTGACAAAAAATCTTTGCAAAAAGTAAGTCCGATAAGACCATTCTTTTCTTTTATAATCTTAATTTGCTCATCAGTTAAATTGCGAGGATTATCACAAATTTTCTTACAATTTGAATGAGTTGCAACAATAGGTTTTTCGCAAATTTCGGCAACGTCATAAAAAAGTTTCTCGCTCGCATGGGAAATATCAATTATTATATCATTCTCCTCAAGTATCTTCACGAGATTTTTGCCGAATTTTGTAAGTCCTTTCGGATTATTTACTTTAGCACCGTCACCCGCCTCGCAAATGCCGTTCCAAGTTAGAGTCATTATCTTAACGCCGCATTTTTTAAGGTAGCTAACTCTCGAAATGTCTCCCCCAAGCGCGGCAGAACCCTCAACCGTTAGAATAATTCCGTTTCCGCCTTCGTTTTTAATTTTTTCAATATCATCGGCAGATTTGCAAATTCTAACCGTATTTTCGTGCTTTTTGGCCTGAGCACGCAAAGTTTCCTGGCACTTTTCAAAAAAATCGAAAGCCGCCTGACCTCTTAAACTGTCAGGAATCCAAACTGCAAAACAGCCTATGTAACTTTTCAAATTCTTTGTTTTTTCAAGCGAAACGCTAAAATCGTTTTTGAAAATATCTCCGTTTTTTTTAGTGATTTCATAAATTGTGTCGCAATGCAGATCAAAAAATCGCATAGCACTCCTCCGAATCAAAAGCATTTTCATGGTAAATAATTTCAAATTCATTGTTTTTAACCGCGAGCACTTCAGCGATGTCAAACCTAGGCTGCTTGGCAAGGCCATTTTCGCTTATAAAACAAAGCGCGGTTTTAATTATTTTAGTCCTTTTGCTTTTGTTAACTGCTTCAATAGCGCGCGAAAATTTGAAGCTTTTTCTGGTTTTAACTTCCACAAAAACAGTATACTTCTCATTTTCCGAAATTATATCTATTTCGCCAAAACGGCTGTGATAGTTAAAGCAAATTGTTCGGAAGCCTTTATTTTCAAGATATTCCCCAACTGCCCTCTCGCCTGCTTTTCCAAGATCGTTACTCATCTGTTTTCAAAATCTTTTTAAGAAATGTTTTTCTGTGAATCGGGCATGGGCCATGTTCCTTTAGCGCCTGAACATGCACTTTCGTGCCGTAGCCTTTGTGATTTTCGAAAGAATACTGCGGGTATTTTTCGGCTTCGAGGAGCATCAGTCTATCCCTTGAAACTTTGGCCAAAATCGATGCGCAAGCAATACTGTGGCAAACGGCGTCGCCTTTAATAATCGCCTCTGAATCGTAATACCATTTTGGCAAACTGTTGCCATCAACCAAAACAACTTCCGGGACTTTTTCAAGGCCTTCAACGGCACGAGTCATAGCAAGATGCGTCGCATTCAAAATGTTTATTTCGTCAATCTCGCTAGCGCTTGCAAAAGCAACGGAATAGCAAATTGCTTCGTTTTTGATTATGTCAAAAAGCTTTTCGCGTTTCTTTGCGGTTAATTTTTTCGAGTCGTTAACGCCTTCGATGATAAGCCCCTCGGGCATGATAACCGCCGCAGCACAAACAGGCCCCGCTAGCGGCCCGCGGCCAGCTTCATCAACTCCGCAAATTAGATTTTTCCCCTGCGAGATATATTTATTTTCATAAAAAAGCCAATCCATTTAATCCTCCAAATTTTCAGGAACTTCCAAAATTATTTTTCCAAGCTTGCCGGATCTAAACTCCTCCAAAAGCGTCTCGGAAGCTCTTAGGGTGTCTATTTCTCCGCCGCTTATGAGCATTCCGCGCTTTTTACCTATTAATTCCAAGATTTCTCCCGCACTAAGATCTTCAAGCATTTCTTCGCTGAGTTTAAATCTTTGAGCTAAATTCGCTGCGTATTTTTCTTTAATTTCTTCTATCAAAAAGACCGCTAACTCTTCGATATCTAGTATTGAATCTTTGATTGCGCCGGTTATTGCCAGGTTGTAGCCTGCATTTTTGCCCTCGATTTTAGGTTGCAACACACCGGGAGTATCCAAAAATTGAAGATCTTCGCCGGCTGTAATCCACTGGTTTTTTCTCGTGACGCCGGGCCTGTTTTCAACCTTGGCTTTCGAGCTTTTTGCGAAGCTGTTAATAAAAGAAGATTTGCCAACATTCGGGATTCCAACAATCATTACTCTGACTTTCCTGCCGATTAGGCCTTTTTCTTTCCAGGCATCAATTTTTTCTTTCATAATGCTTTTTATTGCTGAAGTGAAAATCTTTTTACTACCGGAATTTTTCATGCTAAAAGGCACGCAAGGTATGCCTCTTTTTTTGTAAAAATCAATCCATTTGTTAACGGATTCCTTGTCAATAAGATCGGTTTTATTAAGCACCACCACTCTTGGTTTTAAACCGCAAATTTCATCTAAATTAGGGTTTCTGCTCGAAGCGGGAATCCTGGCGTCAACTATTTCGGCTGTTAAATCCACGAGCTTAAGGCTTTCTTTTATTTCGTTTCTGGCTCGGGCCATGTGCCCAGGGAACCAATTTATGTTAGACTTGCTTGAAATATTTTCGTTGTTCATTAAAATTATTCACTTTCTTTATTATTTTAGAAATTTATCCCCTTAAAAATAATATATTCTCTTGCAATTATTTACAAGAGAATTTTAAACTATATTTTTCCAATCCTGTCAAAAGGGTAAATTATGAAACTCGCCTTACCGATAATATCGTCGTAAGGAATGAGACCTACTTCTTCAAACCTGCTGTCGGTTGAATTATTTCTGTTATCACCCATCACAAAAGCATATCCTTCGGGCACAATCATCGGAATTTCAGCGTCGCCTTTAAGCCACATCTTTTCTTTAATGTAAGTTTCGTTAAGAAGCTTGCCATCAACTCTCACAGTGCCTTTTTTGAAATCAATGCTAAGCCTTTGGCCGCCAAGAGCAATTATTCTCTTTATTATAGGGCTGTTAAAATTCTGGCCGTGCTTGATAACCACAACGTCGCCATTTTTAGGTTCATATTTCCAACGCATGATAACAACTTTATCATCATCATGCAAAGTATTCATCATCGATTCGCCACTAACGTTAACAGCTCTGAAAACAAAATTCATAAGCAAAACAACAATTATCACTGCTTGAACGAGCGATTCAACCCATTCAAACATAACTCTAGAAAATTTGCTCATAAAACTTTCATTTTTGTTTTCATTATTCATAAAGGCCTCAAACCTCTTTCGGATAAACTTTTTTATTTAATAACTTTAACGCGGCTAAACGGGTAGCAAACGAACATTGCCTTGCCAACTATGTTTTCGTAAGGAATCAAGCCAATAACTCTGTTGCGGCTGTCGGAAGAATGGTTTCTGTTATCTCCCATAACAAAGCAATAACCTTCAGGAACTACACTCGGGATAACAGCATCGCCGCGAAGCCACATCGGCTCTTTGATGTAAGTTTCGTTGAGTTTTTCGCCATCAACAGTTACAGAACCTTCAGTGAAGTTGATTTTAAGCGATTGCCCGCCTGTTGCAATAATTCTTTTAACAAGAGGCTTATCAAACTCTTCTCCATGCCTGATAACCACGACATCGCCGCTTTTAGGAGTATATTTCCATCTCATAACGGCAACTTTGTCTCCATGATGAAGAGTGTTCATCATTGATTGACCATCAATCGTAAGAAAACGAAACAGAAAAGCACTAAACAGAACGACAATCACGAATGTTTGAACTATAGTTTCGCTCCATTCAAAGCAAACACTTGAAAATTTTCCGGCGGGATATTTCACTTTCTTTTTTTCTTGTTTATCATCATTTACCTGAACATTAATTTTTTCGTCCATATTTTTACCCCCGTCTTTAATAAAAAAATCAAAATATATCAAATATTATATAAATAAACTATTAAAAATGCTAAATTACATTTGAAAAAACAGGGGGAAATAAATTCCCCACTAATTTTAGTTCATTCTTTCTTTAACTTTAGCTGCTTTTCCTACACGGTCTCTTAAGTAGTAGAGTTTAGCTCTTCTTACTTTACCTCTTCTTACTACTTTCACGCCTTTAACGCTTGGAGAATGCACAGGGAAAATCCTTTCAACTCCGCAACCATAAGAAATTTTTCTTACAGTGAAAGTTTCAGCAATTCCGCTGCCTTTTCTTGCGATAACTGTTCCTTCAAATACCTGAATTCTTTCTCTGTTTCCTTCTTTGATTTGAACGTCAACTTTAACAGTATCACCAACGCTAAATTCAGGAAGTTCGCTCTTTAAAGATGAGTCTGAAACTTGCTTTAATAAATCCATATGATTTCCTCCGTATAATCCACACGTTCGTGCCCGAAATTAAATCAGCAGAGGAACGTTGATATTTTCGCACTAAGCCAAAGCTTATGTACATACCCTGATAGTTTATCATAATTCCATTTTGTTTGCAATAGTGTTTGCAAAATTATTTTAAATATTTTTGGTAAGTTCACGAAGGTAATTTTTGAATTCCTGCCCAACTTCACCATGCCTGAGGCCAGTTTCAACAATCGCTTTCAAAACGCCTATTTTGCTGCCCATGTCGTATCTTGTGCCAAAAAAGTCAACCGCTATCATTCCGTCTCTTTGAGCCAAAACTTTCATGGCGTCTGTTAATTGAATTTCCCCGCCTATTCCAGGAGATGTTTTTTCAAGAATATCAAAAATTTCAGGCGTTAAAACGCACCTACCTAAAATCGAGTAAAGCGACATAACTTGCTCCGGCTTTGGCTTTTCAATCATGTCCGTGCACATAAAAAGATTATCTCTTATGTTTTTAACTTTCAGCGAGCCGTATTTTCCAACACTTTCTTTGGGCACCTCTTTTGCACCAACGACCCCAAGGCCAAACTCTTCGTAAGCATTAATGAGCTGCTTGCAAACGGGTGTGCCTTCGCAATGCATGATGTCATCGCCGTAAAGCACGGCAAAAGGCTCACCGCTAACGAAATTCTTAGCTTTCAAAATAGCGTCACCAAGACCCTTTGCTTCTTTTTGACGGATGAAATAAATATTCGCCATTTTCGAAATATTTTTAACGGTATCCAAAATTTCAAGTTTACCGCTTCTTTCAAGCGCACTTTCAAGTTCAGGGCTTCTGTCGAAATGATTTTCTATTATTTCTTTTCCTCTTGTTGTTACCATTAATATGTCAGTTATCCCGGAATCAACCGCTTCTTTTACAATGTATTCAATAGCAGGCTTGTCCACAATAGGGTACATTTCTTTGGGCATAGATTTAGTCGCCGGAAGCACCCTGGTTCCATAACCTGCAACGGGAATAACGGCTTTTTTAATTTTCACTTTCAAATTCCTCCAGTATGTGTTATACTTATATATGTTTTATTTTACTCGCCCACGAGTTTTAAAGTCAAGGGAAGTGCAAAGTTAATGATAATTGATGGTAAAAAAATAGCCCAGAGTGTTCTTGAAAGCGTTAAAAAAGATGCCGAGAAGCTAAATGACAAGGGAATAAACCCCGATCTTGCGGTCATTATGGTTGGTGACAACCAAGCTTCGAAAACATACGTCAGGAATAAAAAAATAGCTTGCGAAAAGGCAGGAATTAAATCAGAAGAATATTTGCTTCCTGAAAATGTATCTGAAAAAGAAATTTTAAACCTGATTGACAAACTAAACGCCAAGAAAGAAGTTTCAGGAATTTTAGTTCAGCTTCCTTTGCCATCGCATCTTGACTCTAAAACAATTTGCGAGAGAATAAGTCCGCTCAAAGATGTTGACGCATTTACCTCAGAAAATATAGGCGATTTATTCAAAGGAGATGCAAATTATCTTCCTTGCACGCCCGCAGGAATACTTGAAATTTTAAAGCATGAAAACATAAATCTTGCAGGGAAACACTGTGTAATCATTGGAAGAAGCAACATCGTAGGTAAGCCGCTGGCACTGCTTTTGATTCAAAACGACGCAACCGTTACCGTTTGCCACAGCAAAACAAAAAATATCGAAGAAATTTGCAAACTCGCCGATATCGTCATTTGCGCGGTGGGCAAAGAAAAATTTCTCAAAAAAGAAATGGTTAAACCCGGAGCCGTGGTAATTGACGTTGGAATAAACCGCGATGAAAACGGCAAACTTTGCGGAGACGCCGATTTTGAAAACTTGGAGCCAATTTGCTCTAAGATAACCCCTGTTCCGGGTGGAGTAGGCCCGATGACAGTAGCAATGCTAGTGAAAAATGCGGCTAAAGCGGCAGAAATTCAAAATAAAAGAAATTAAAGGAGCAATTAAAAATCATGAACATTTGGCACGACATAGCACCTGAAAGAATTAAACCTGAAAAATTCACTGCAGTAATTGAAATTCCAAAAGGAAGCAAAGTTAAATACGAGCTTGACAAAGAAACCGGTATGCTCAAACTCGACAGAATTCTTTACACATCAACTCATTACCCGGCAAACTACGGATTTATTCCAAGAACCTTAGCAGCAGATGGCGATCCGCTTGATGTTTTGGTTCTTTGCACTGAATACATCGATCCTCTTACAATTATGGATTGCTACCCCATCGGAATGATCACAATGATCGATTCAGGAAGCAAAGACGAAAAAATCATTGCAATACCGAAGGGCGACCCAACATATAATATGTACAGAGACATAACTGAACTTCCGGCGCACATTTTCGAAGAAATGAAACACTTCTTCAAGGTTTACAAAGAACTCGAAAACAAAGAAACTCAGGTTGAAGACATTATGTCAAGCCAAGAAGCAATCAAAGTAATCAAAGAATGCATTGATTCTTACAACGAAAAATTCAAAAATATCTAAACCTTAGGGGTGATTTAAAATTTTACAGCTCGAAGAAATGCGTTTAGAACTAAACAAATTAAAGCCAAAACTAAAATCACTCTCAGAAGCACTGAAAATAGAATCTTCAGAAAAAAAGTTATCTGCTTTAGAGCAAGAAACCTCTAAGGCAGACTTTTGGTCTGACACGAAAAAATCTCAGAAAATTCTTTCTGAAATAAAGCTTTTAAGCTCCAAAGTTAAAGGCTTTTCAGCGGTAAAAGCAGATTTCGAGGAACTTGAAGTTTTAATAGAAGTTTCTGAGGAAGAAAACGATGATTCTTATTTGGAAGAAATTTCGAGCAATCTTGCCGCTCTTGAAAAAGAAATCGAAACTCAAACCTTAGTTGCTCTTTTAAAAGGGCAATATGATTCTTCAAGCGCAATTTTAACTTTTCATGCAGGCGCCGGGGGAACAGAATCGCAAGACTGGGCCGAAATGCTTCTGAGAATGTATATGCGCTGGGCTGAAAAGCACAAATACAAAGTAAAAATTCTTGACTATCTTGATGGTGAAGAAGCAGGAATAAAAAGTGCTTCGATATTAATCGAAGGCCTGAATGCTTACGGCTTTTTAAAGGGTGAAAACGGTGTTCATAGGTTAGTTAGGATTTCTCCTTTCGATGCTTCCGGCAGAAGGCACACTTCTTTTGCCTCGATTGAAGTTATTCCTGAAATTAACGATGAAATTAAAGTTGACATTTCGCCTGATGATATAAAAATGGATGTTTACCGTGCAAGCGGTGCTGGCGGTCAGCACGTAAATAAGACCTCTTCCGCTGTGAGGCTGACGCATATTCCGACGGGAATAGTCGTTGCTTGCCAAAACGAAAGAAGTCAGTTTCAAAATAGAGACACAGCCATGAAAATTTTGAAATCAAAGCTGGTTGAAATAAAAGAAAGAGAACAACTTGAAAAAATCGAGGATATAAAAGGTGTTCAAAAAGAAATTGCGTGGGGTTCGCAGATTCGTTCTTACACTTTTATGCCGTATACTTTGGTTAAAGACCACAGAACGAATTTCGAAATGGGAAACGTTCAAGCAGTGATGGACGGCGAAATAGACGGTTTTATTGACGCTTATCTTAAGAGCCTTGTTTAAAAACAGAGGCGATCGCGCAACAATAAATCTCTTTTGCGCCGCTTTCAAAAAGAGTCTTAGCGCATTCACGAAGCGTGCTACCTGTAGTTATTATGTCGTCACAAAGCAGAATGATTTTATCTTTAACTACTTGTTCATTTTTAACGGCATAAACACCTTTAACATTTTCAATTCGGCTTGAAAAATCGAGTTCGTGCTGAATATGATTGCTTTTAATTTTTGAAATAAGACCCTCGCACGGAATATTAATAA
>CAKVDR010000006.1 GCA_934726435.1 uncultured Eubacteriales bacterium | reverse complement strand
ACCCTTACAAGAGTGAATCTGTAGTTCCTTCTAGATTAAAAAATAATTTTAACAGTTCTTATAATACCTATAAAATTGAAGGTTTGCCTCCGGGGCCGATTTGTAACCCTGGTATGGAAGCGATAAAAGCTGCGCTCTTCCCGGCGAAAACTGACTACTATTATTACTGCCATAGCGTTTCGGGTCAGTCTTTCTTCGCTAAAACCAATGATGTTCACATCACAAATTTGAAAAAAGCAGGTCTTTCATAAAATTCCCATGTATTTTAAATTTTAAATATGCCGACACTTACCATAGAAGAATCGTTTTAAGGTAGGGTCGGATTTTTTATGTATAAAAGGGCATTAATTCTTTTTGGCTTAATGATGAGTCTTTTTTGTTTTTCTTTTTTCTCGCTTGATTTAATTTCGAATAAAAATAATTTTAAAGACGCAGCTTCCAACCAACAATCGTATAAGCTAAGAATCTCAGATGTTCGCGGCACGATTTACGACTGCAGGAATGTTCCTCTTGTAAATGTTGAAAAAAAGCTTGTGGCAGCGGTTATTCCAAGTGTGGAAGCTCTAAGTGCGCTTACTCCTGCTGTTTCTGAATATAAAAAAGAAGAACTCTTCAAAAAATGCTCGGGTAACACTCCTTTCATGATTGAAATTGAAAAAGAAGTAAGAAGCCCGTGGATTAAAATTTTCGAAGTGCCGATAAGATACTCTGGAGTGACTTTAGCACCGCATATAATAGGCTATATTTCAGGCGATAAAAAAGGAATTTCGGGAATTGAAAAAGTTTTCGATGAATATCTTTCGGGCAAAAATCAGAATATTTGCATTAAATATGATGTTGATGCTTCGGGCAAAATCCTCCCTGGTGGGCAAAGCATCGTAGAAGATAAATCGTATTTTACTTCAAAAGGTGTGGTTCTTAACATCGACAGTAGAATTCAAGCGATTGCCGAAGAAAGTGCTGCTAAACATATGGGCAGGGGAGCGGTCGTTATAACTCAGGTGCCGAATTGTGAAGTAAGAGCCTGCGTGAGTTTGCCTTCTTTCTCGCCGAAAGATGTTTCGAAATACTTAAACGATAAAAACTCGCCGCTTTTAAATAGAAGCTTTTGTTCGTTTAATTTGGGGTCGATATTTAAGTTAATTACATCTGCAGCAGCTTTGAAAAAGGGCGTTAACAGTGACCTTTCTTACGATTGCCAGGGCGTTAACGAGGTTGACGATGCTAAATTTAAATGTTTCAACTGCAAAAAGCACGGCCTCATAAATATGCAAGACGCCATTGCTTATTCTTGTAACGGCTATTTCATTGAGCTTATTAAAAATAAAATAAATAAAGACGATTTGCTGAAAATGGCGGGTAAATTCGGGCTTGGCAAAGAAATTGCTTTTGCTGACGGGATAATTTCAAAAGAGGGTAAGCTTCCTTCAAGCGAAAGCCTGGAAAACATTAAAACCCTTGCGAATTTTTCTTTTGGTCAGGGCAAATTGCTTGCAACCCCCGTGCAAATCTCGGCTTTAATAAACGCCATTGCATCAGGAGGAATTTACACACCCCCTAAACTCATAAAAGGTCTTGCGGCTGAAAACATGAAATTTTTACCATACGATGCTCACTCTGAACTTCAAAGAACCGAGAAGATAATTTCGCCTGAAATTGCCTCGAAACTTAAGGAGTTCATGAAAGCCTCGGTTGATTACGGCACGAGCAAAAAGGGCAAACCCGAAGACCCCGAAACGGAAGTTGCCGCAAAAACTTCAACTGCGCAAACTGGAATAATTGAAGACGGCAAGAGAATCGAGCAATCGTGGTTTGCTGGGTTTTTCCCTTATGATAAACCGAAGTATTCTATTGTTATTCTTTCGGAAGCGGGCGCAGGAGGCGGCGAAAGTGCAGGGCCGATATTTAAAGAAATAGTTGAAAGAATTTATAAAGAAGTGCCTGAAATATTCATGGATTGAGATTTAAAATCGTTTAGAATTGTTTGAATTTTATTCGAAATCGTTTCTTGAATTTTGTTTGCGTTTTCGCTTTCGTAGCAAATTGCTTTTTTATAGCAGCATGAAACATCTTTAAAAAGCTTGTTGTTGCCAACTCTTAAAAATAAAAGCCCAGTTATTAAACTGATGCAGACGGTGATTCTTGCAAAAGTGAGGCTCACCGGTTTTTTGCAGGTTACTTGCGTAATTTCTTGATTTGTGTTATCATCTTCTAAAATGGTTAAATTATCTGTCATATTTGTTCTCCTTTTTAATTTTAAACTATTTGAAATCTACAAAAAGAAAGGGTAATGGCAATGTCAAACAATGTTATTAAACACGATTTTAAGAATTATAAGAAATCCAGCACCGCTCGCAGAAAAAGACGCATTAGATTCATGGCTTTAATCGGGACGGTTTTAATGATAAGCGGCATTATCGGTTCGATTGTGTTTTATCTTTAAAGATATATTATATGCAAGGTTTGATTATTCATGAAAATTTGTGCGGTTGTAGCTGAGTTTAACCCGTTTCATAACGGGCATGCGTATCTTCTTGAAAAGATTAGAAACTCAGGCTGCAGCCATATTGTTGTTATTATGAGTGGCAATTATGTTCAAAGGGGAGAGGTCGCGATTTTCCCGAAGGATGCTCGCGCGAAGGCGGCTTTGCAAATGGGAGCCAATTTAGTTATTGAGCTCCCGACAGTGAAAGTTCTAGCTACTGCTGAGAAATATGCCTTTTCTGCTTTGAGCATTATTAAAAAACTTGGTAGCCAAATTGATTCTATCGCTTTTGGCACTGAAACCGAAAACTTCGAAAATTTGATTAAAATAAAAGAAATTCTTAGAACTGAAATTTTTAAGAAAGAAGTTAAGCTCCAACTTGAAAAAGGGCTTAGCTTTGCTGTTTGCCGTGAAAATGCAGTGAGAAATATTTCAAAAAATCTTGAACTTGCGGGCGAGATTAAAAAACCGAATAATATTTTAGCGGTGGAATATTTAAAAGCTATGGATAAGCTTGGAATGAGACTTGATTGCCTGCCTGTGAAGCGCATGGAGGTCCCGGGAAGATATTTTTCGGCTTCGAAATTAAGAGAAATGATAACTCAAGGGAATTTAGATTTTAAAAGTTATATTCCAGAAAAAGTAAAGTTTAATGCCAACTTGAAAGTTCCATATTTTGAAATGGGAAGAGAGATAATTTGTAAGCTCAGGAGCCTTGAAAAAAGCGATTTTGCGAACTTACCCGATGTTAGCGAAGGCCTTGAAAACAGGATTTACAGCGCAGTTAAAAAAGCTTGTTCGCTGCCTGAACTTCTGGAGCTTGCTAAAACTAAAAGGT
Source organism: uncultured Eubacteriales bacterium (assembly GCA_934726435.1). Taxonomy (GTDB): domain Bacteria; phylum Bacillota; class Clostridia; order Oscillospirales; family Acutalibacteraceae; genus UMGS1491. Next base: position 14,881 of record CAKVDR010000006.1, on the reverse strand, counting down.
ACACAATGGCCCGCATAAAAAGGATTATTCTTTGTGCTTTTTTGGGGATTAACTCAAGTTTGTCAAATGCAGAAATCCCTTACATAAGGGTTCTTGGAAGTGATAAAAAGGGTTTTGAAATACTTAAAAATGTTAATTTCCCGGTTCTTACGAGATATTCGGATGTTTTAAAACTTGGAAGTAACGCACAAGAATTTTTTGAACTTGAAAACAAATTTACGAATATTTATTATTCGCTAACAGGGGAAATTTTGCCCTGCGAAAAAGAAAAAACTTTTAAAATGATAAGGAATGATTAGAGTTTTGACATATCAGCAAGCGATTTTAAAAATAAGAAATCTTGAAAAATTTGGCTCGAAACCCGGCCTTGAAAGAGTTAGGAAGCTCCTTGAATTAATAGGAAACCCGCAGAAAAATCTTAAATTTATTCATGTTGCAGGGACGAACGGCAAAGGTTCGGTTTGCTTTATGCTTGCGAGCATTTTGAAAGAATGCGGCTACAAAACCGGGCTTTTCATTTCGCCTTCTATCATGGATTTTCGCGAAAGAATTAGCATAAATGGTGAGATGATTCCCGAAAATGACGTGTGCGAAATTCTTGAAAAGTTGGAAAAGTTTAGCGATGAATTTTCAAAGGACCCCTTAACTGAATTTGAAGTTACTACGGTGATGGCGTTTGAATATTTCAGCAGGAAGAACTGCGGTGTTGTTGTTCTTGAGACTGGAATGGGCGGCAGGCTTGATGCGACTAATGTTATTGACAATCCACTTTGCGCGGTTATTACTACAATTTCTCTTGACCACACGAATTTTCTTGGCAAAAGTATTCAAGAAATTGCATCTGAAAAATTAGGAATCGTCAAATCAAATTCTTGCTTGGTTTTAGGCGTGGGTATTGATGCTTCGGTTTGTGAAATGGCTAAAAATGTTTGCAAAAATTCTAATAGTGATTTAGTTTTGGCTGATTCAAACATTGTGAATGATTTTAAATTTGCCGGGTTTAATAAAAGTGAATTTATTTATGATAAAATAAAAATGCAAGTGAGTTTAGTCGGAAACCATCAAAGAAATAATATTTGCACGGTTTTGAGTGTTTTGAATGTTTTGAAAAGAAGCTTGAATATATCAAATATTAAAATTAAATCCGGGTTTGAAAAAGTTAAAGTTCCGTGTAGAATAGAGGTTTTAAGCCGTTCTCCGCTTGTGATTTTAGATGCTTCGCATAATCCTGAAAGCGTTGAGGCTCTTGCCGATTTTATTCAAAACAATCTTAAAAACGAAAAGTTAACGGCACTTTTTGGAATGTTTTCAGATAAAGATGTTGACACGAGCCTGAAAATAATAGGAAATTATTTTGAAAAGATGGTTGTTGTAAAGTCGAATAACCCAAGAGCTATGGAAGTTAAAACTCTTAAAAAAATAGCTGATAAATACAATAAAAATGTTTTTGCTTATGAGAATTTTGAGGAAGGTTTGAAATTTGCTATGAGCAGTTTGAGTGAAAGTGACTGCCTTGTTATTTTTGGTTCATTTTCAATTGTGAGTTTAGCAAAAAAGTTGTTTTTTTCTATTGACAATTTTTCACCAATGTAGTATTATATTGGTGTTCAATGGGGGTATAGCTCAGTTGGTAGAGCGCTTGAATGGCATTCAAGAGGTCAGCGGTTCGAACCCGCTTATCTCCACCAGAAATTAGATCGTATAGGCATTAGTTTGTCTATACGGTTTTTTAATTTTGATAAAATCAAGTAGATTTCTGATGCTAATTGTTGAAGTAAAAAGGGCATATTATGTTTCTTGTTGATTTTAATAAAAATATGATATATAATGTACTTACAAATAAAGAAAAAAAGGAATTGAAATTATAATGTATTTAAAACAAAGTAATTTATCAAAAAATGTTATTAAAACAACATCGGGAGTTTTAGCAACGCTCTCAATTTTATCAAATTCTGCTTTCGCGGCCAGCTCGGATAGTCCTAAAAAATCAAGTTCTATATTGCCTAAGTTGGCCATCGGCATCGGAGCTACTGCTGGCGGACTGCTTATAGTCTCTGGGCTTACATTTTGGCATTTGGCAGAATCCAAAAAAGCAAAATCTTTAACTTGTTGCAGAGGTGATTTAGACACCATAAATAGCATCGACAATAAAAATGACCTTTACTCTAGAATACACACAGTTGAGTTGTTACTTGAAGACAAAATTCATAAAGATAACACTAAAGAGTTTAAACAGAGATTTAAGGAAATTATAGAAACACTAGATAAAATTGATGTCAAAGATAAAAAATTATTTGGTTCTTTCAAAACCGCACTGATTCAAGACCTTAAAGCGATGGTGACTGATGTTTTGAAAGGCAATAATGTAAGCAAAACTGGAAAAGTAGCAGATTTTGCTAGCACAATTAAGAAAACCGAGAAAATAATTTTGCCAAAAAAAGTAGTAAATAAGCCTGTTGAAAATAAAGTTAGTGAAGTTAAAGTTGATAAAAAGCCTGTTGAAAATAAAATTAGTGAAGCTAAAGTTGATAAAAAGCCTGTTGAAAATAAAATTAGTGAAGCTAAAGTTGATGAAAAACCTGTTGAAAAGGAATCGATTGCTGAGGAAGAATACAGGCAAGAGCTAAGAAAATTCAACGCATTTATCGAAGAATATTTAAAATCAAATCGTGGAGAAGAAGTCACCGATAGTAGATCAAAAATGGAAGTCTTGAAGATGGCGGCTGGTAATCTTTTTTTAATTGTTCGCAAATATGATAATGTTGAAACATTGTTAGCGGAAAGGCTCCATAAAACGTATGAATTAGAGACATTTGAAAAAATGCATGAATGGATTGTCTCTATTGATGATGGAATTAAACATTTTGATGAATTTTATAATGGATGCAACGTGGCTATGAAATTTGATGTTTCCGTGTCAGTTGGTTTACTTCGTAAATTTGCAGATTATTTTTGTGAAAATAATAACAAAACACCTGAATTAGCAGTAGAAAAATAAAATTTTTATCTTCCTTAAACTTTTATGGTTTAAGGTTTTTATTAATAAATAAAAAAAGGTATAACCAATTTTGAGGTTATACCTAAATTATTATCTTGATTGCATTTCGTCTTCTTTTTCTTGAGTTTCGCCACGGTCTTCAAGCAAAACAACACTGGCATCAAATGTGCGAGAGTTCATCGTTGCTGAAGTTCTAAAAACTGAAAGCGTGATTGTCTCGCCGGGTTTGTGCTTATAAAGTTCACCGTAGAAAACGTCGAGACTTGTGATTGAAGTGTTACCAATTTTTGTGATGATATCACCGGTTTGAATTCCTGCGGATGGAAGATTGCTGTCTTTATAAATTTTTGAAACTAAAATTCCAACAGGAACATTGTAAACTTGAGCTTGATAATTGCTTACCATTTTTGCACCAATTCCAAGTCTCACTCTTCCTGAAACATAGCCTTTGCTGATTATATCGCTAACAACGGTTTTAACGACATTCGAAGGAACCGCAAAACCCATTCCTTCAAGCCCAGCAGCGCCAATTTTCATGCTGTTTATGCCAATTACTTGGCCATACATATTAATCAGTGGCCCACCGGAGTTCCCTGGGTTTATCGCTGCATCGGTTTGTATGTATTTAACTAAACTGTTTGAAGCTGCAAGGCTTTTTGAACGATTAACCGCTGAAACTATTCCGCGGGTGAGAGTGCTTGCAAAGTCGAGTCCAAGAGGATTTCCAAGAGCAAGAACTGATTCGCCGACTTTTACTTGGTCTGAATCCCCGAGAGTTGCACAGGAAAGTCCCGATTTATCGCATTTAATTACCGCGATGTCTGTTCTTGTGTCATAGCCTACAACTTTTCCTTGAAATTCTTCGTTGGTGTTAGAAACAATTTTAATGTTATTTTTCTTTGAATTGTTAACAACGTGCGAGTTAGTTATTATATATCCTTGGTCATCAATTATAATTCCGGAACCTTGGCTTACCGGGTCTGAAATTATTTCTGCATTTGCATCATAAACCACGACTCCAACTACCGAAGGAGCTAATTTTTCATAAATTGTTTCTGCAGAAAGCTGATTTTCATCGCTTGGTTTTGGCTCATATTTGATGTTTGCTTCGCCAAGCTGTGAATTTTGAGTTTCGGAATTTCCTGAAAGCGAACTTGAAATGCTCGAAAGCAAATTTTTATTATTTAAAAAATAAACAATGCAAATTATAAGCGCCACAACTAAAAACACCAAAATGCCCGTAATTGCTGAAAGAAATGTTTTCATTTTATTTTTATTTTCGGGTTTCTTTTCTTCAGGCTCTGCAATTGGAATTTCTTTTTCAGGCATGTCGAATTCAATTTTGCGTGTCGAGAAAATATCACGGTCTTTATCTAAAGTGCTATTGTCTTGAATTCTTTCTGAAATGTCGATTTTAATTTCTTCAGGTTTAACCGGGTCAGACCCGGATTTTTCTTCTGCTTTTTCATCAAAGTTTTCATTCATATGTTTTCCTTCTTTCTTTGGTTAGATTTCTGCTGGATTCATTATATTTTCAAATTGAGTTTCGGTCATTTTTTCATTTGTAATTAAGAAATTTGCAACATCGTGGAGCTTATCTATGTTCTCTTTGATGATGTTTTGGGATTTTTCATAGCATCCGGTTACTATTTTTCTAACTTCAGAATCAATTACTGAAGCAGTGGCTTCTGAATAATTTTTCACGTGGCCGCCATCTCTTCCGAAGAATGACTCGTTGTTTGAAGAATCGAACACAATAGGGCCTAGTTCGTCGCTCATTCCGTATTGCATTACCATTGCTCTGGCGGTTTGAGTCGCGCGCTTAATATCTGAGGAAACCCCGGTTGAAGTGTCATCCAAAATGATTTTCTCAGCTGCCATTCCACCAAGCAAAACAATGATTGATTCGAAAAGTTTTTTCTTGAATCTGTAATTTTCGTCTTTTTCAGGGAGTGACAGAGTGTATCCTCCTGCAGGGCCTCTCGGAATAATCGAAATTTCGTGAACTTTCTCTTGAGTTTTGCAGAAGTAAGTTGCGATTGCATGGCCTGCTTCGTGGTATGCTGTTTGCTTTTTTTCTTCTTCTGTGATGACTCTTGATTTTTTCTCAGGTCCCATCGAAACTTTCATTACTGATTCTTCGATTTCAGCCATTGAAATCATGCTAAGACCGCGTTTTACTGAAAGAATAGCCGCTTCATTAAGGAGATTTTCAAGGTCAGCGCCGGTGAAACCTACGGTTCTTTTTGCGATAACTTTCAGATCGACATCGGGTGCAAGAGTTTTGCCTTTTGAATGAACTTTCAAAATTTCTTCTCTGCCTTTTATATCAGGGCAACCGACGTAAATTTCCCTGTCAAATCTTCCCGGGCGAGTTAAAGCCGGGTCTAAAATATCTGAACGGTTTGTTGCAGCGATTACTATAACACCTTCATTATCGCCGAAACCATCCATTTCAACCAAAAGTTGGTTAAGAGTTTGCTCTCTTTCGTCGTGGCCTCCTCCAAGGCCTGAACCACGTCTGCGTCCTACTGCGTCAATTTCATCAATGAAAATCAAGCAAGGAGCATTTTTCTTGGCTTTTTCGAATAAATCTCTTACTCTGGAAGCACCCACACCAACGAACATTTCAACGAAATCAGAACCTGAAATCGAGAAAAAGGGAACACCAGCTTCGCCTGCGACGGCTCTTGCTAAGAGGGTTTTTCCAGTTCCTGGAGGGCCAACGAGCAAAAGGCCTTTTGGAATTCTTGCGCCCATTGAAGTGTATTTTTCAGGCGTTTTTAGAAAGTCAACTATTTCTGCGAGTTCTTCTTTTTCTTCGTCAGCTCCGGCAACATCCGCGAAAGTTGATTTTTTCTTGTTTTGGGAATTATCTTTGAGTTTTGCTTTTCCAAAGCCGAATTGTTTGTTGTTCTCGCCGCTGATTGAGCTTAACTTGCGAAGGAACATCCAGCCCATAACACCTAAAAGTAAAACTGAAATTATTAAAGGGAAAAATATGCTCATGAACCATGATGTATCCGTGGGTTTTGTTATGTTATATACCATTTTGGTTTCGTTTTGATTGTTGTACTCGTCTACATAGTCTTTAATATCCATATAAATGAGGCTTGCGCTTGGAGAAGTATAGTTTATAACGCTGTTGTCTTTAAGAGTAATTTGCATATCGCCTGAACCTAAATTCAGGGTATATTTTGTTACTTGATGTGTTTTAAATTTCTCAATTATTTCTGAGTAGTTATAAGTTTTTTCAGTGGGTAGGCCGTTTATAAAGCCAAAAATTAAAACTATGAGCAGCCCTAACCCTAAAAACGTTATCACATTTTTTATTGCATTATTTTTCTTTTCCAATGTTTGTATCACTCCATGTCACATAATTTTTATTCTTAGCTAACTAAATGTATTTTTTATTAAGGATTCCCACGAAAGGCAAATTCCTGCATTTTTCGTAATAATCCATGCCATAACCAACAACGAATTTGTCAGGAATGGTGACTCCAACGTAATCGGCCTCAATAGGCATTTTTCTGCGAACGGGTTTGTCAAGAAGAGTACAAATTTTAAGGCTTTTCGGATTTTTATTTTTAATCAAATCAACGACTTTTCTAAGTGTGTAGCCGCTTTCTAAAATATCTTCGACTATTAAAACATCGTAATTAGTCACGTCCCTGTTTAAATCTTTGACCAAATTGACGTCTCCGCCAAGATTTTTAGTGCCGGTGTAGCTTGACATGCACATGAAATCAACTTCGCAATTGTAAAGTTTAATTTCTTTCATGAGGTCCGAAATAAACAAAACTGAACCCTTTAAAATGCTGATCAAAAGCAAGTTTTTGTCTTTATAATCATTCGTGATTTCTCTTCCGAGCCTTTTTACTATTTTATCAATTTCCTCCTCGTTTAAAAATATTTCTTCAAAAAAATCTTCTTTTAAAAAATCTGTCATTAAATTTTTACTCCTTTTAAGGCCGTTATATAACGTTTTATTTTTCTATTTTTATTAGCGCAATTTTTTCGGTTGTTTCGCTTGGAATATAATTTTTTGAAACGCCCAAGTTTTCGCACCAGATAATTTCATTTTCAAATGCAATAAGCGGGATTTTTTCTCGTTTTGAAATCGGAATTTTCATTTCGCTGAAGATTTTTTTGATGCTTTTAGTCAATCCTCTTTTTTTGAAAGTGAATTTATCGCCTGCTCTTCGGTTTCTTATTACGCTATTTTTAGGAATTTTATCAAAATCAATGCAAATATCCTCAGCTTTTTTTGAATAATCGCTTGCATTGACAACTTTAATTATGATATTTGTTTCGATTTCTGTCAAGATATTTAAAGGTTTAATTAAGTATTCCCATTTTAAAGCTTCTTCATTCGAGTTTTTGCAAAGGTCTATTTTGCTGTTTTTAAACTCTAGCATTTTGCCGCCTGGAATGCAAATTTTACCTGATTTTTTAATAATTAAATTTTCAAGGTTTTTAACATGCTTTTCTTCAATTCTTTCTTTGGTGAAATTTTTAATAATCTTCAAAAGTGCTCTTGATTTTAAAGCTTGGGGCAGATTTATAATTTCATTTAAAGAGTTTAATTTCAAAGCTTTTTCGGTTTCTTTTTCAAGGAATTCCTCATCATTTTTAAGCAAATTCAAAGTTCGCGCGGCTGTGTTTTCAAAATTCGGGTTAATATTTTTGAGCTTCGGGATAATATCCAGCCTTATTTTATTCCTGGTGTAATCTCTTTCGAAATTTGAGCTGTCATCAACGAAATTTAAATTATTTTCTTTGCAATATTTTTCAATTTCCTCGCGTTTGATTTCAATCATCGGCCGGATTATATTTTCTCTTGTGGGAGGAATCCCGCAAAGGCCTTTGAGCGAAGTCCCGCTTGCAAACCTCATTATTAATGTTTCAATATTATCTGAAAGGGTATGGGCCGTTGCGATTTTAACTCTTTTTTCTTCGCTAGCAATTTCTTTTAAAATTTTATATCTTGCCATTCTGCCGGCTTCTTCGGTGCTCATTTTGAGCTTTTTAGCAATTTCGGGGACTGAAATCTTCTTAACAGTTAGTTTAATTCCAAGCTTTTTGCAAAAATCCTTCGAAAAATTTTCGTCTCTTTCGGCTTCTTTTCCTCGAATTCCGTGGTTTACATGCACTGCTTCTATTTCGAAGTTTTTTTCTTTGCTTATTTTCAAAAGCGCATGCGTTAATCTCACTGAATCTGCGCCGCCCGAAAGACCAATCACAACTCTTTCGGTTTTTTCAAGCATTTTGTGCTCAGAAATCGTTTTCAAAATTTTAAAAATCACTTGACGAAACCTCCCGAGCAGTGTACCGCATGAATTCTCCTTGCCAGTGCAGCGGTATGGAGCGCGTTTCGCCGTGTCTGTTTTTTGCAACTATGCATTCGCCGTTGTTTTTATTGCAGTTTTCTGAAACTTCGCCGTTTGCATAATATCCTTCTCTATAAAGGAAAAGCACGATGTCAGCATCTTGCTCGATTGAACCCGAATCCCTAAGATCCGAAAGAACCGGTTTGTGGTCAGTTCTTTGTTCGCTTGCCCTTGAAAGTTGCGAAAGCGTAAGTAATGGGGCATCGAGCTCTTTTGCCAAAATTTTGAGGTTTCTTGTTATTTCCGAGATTTCTTGCACGCGGTTTGTAATGTTTTTAGGGCTGGACATAAGCTGCAAATAATCGATTATTACTAAATCAGCCCCGCCGAGGCGCCTGAGCCTTGCTTTCATTTCAGGGATTGTTATCCCCGGCGTGTCGTCTATGTAAATTGGTGCTTTTGATAAAACGTCTCCTGCTTCAATGAGTCTGGCCCATTCGTCATCGTTTAGTTTGCCCATTCTAAGGGTTTGGCCGGGCACTCTCGCTTCAGCTGAAAGCATCCTAGAAACGAGCTGTTCTTTTGACATTTCCAGCGAGAAAAACGCAACCTTTTTTTCTTTAACAACTCCAACGTGGTGAGCAATGTTAAGCGAAAAGCTGGTTTTTCCCATACCTGGCCTGGAAGCAAGGAGGATAAGATCCGTTTTGTTAAGACCCATTATCACTCTGTCGAGATCTTTAATTCCGGTTGGAACGCCGCTGTATTCATAATCAGTTTGGGAATTTAAATAGTCAAGCCTGTCGAAAGTTTGCAAAACGATTTCGTTTATTCTTTGCAGGCCTTTAGTTTCTTTGCCTCGGCGGATGTCAAAAATCTTCTGTTCGGCATAGTTAAGGAGCTCCGAGGGGTTTGTTTCTGCGGCTGAGGCGTTATCAATGATTTCGTGGGCTGTGTTTACAAGAATCCTAACGTTGTATTTATCTCTCACGATTTCGGCGTAAAATTCAACGTTTGAAATCGAGGGAACCACTTGCGCAAGCTGCAGTAAGTAAGATTTGTAATTAACAGTGTCGTCTTCAGTTTTGAGCCTGTCAAGCAACGTTATGTAATCTACAGGTTGACCCGAAGTGAACATTTCAAGCATTAGTGAATAAATTTTTTTGTGGCTTGATATGTAAAAATAATCGGCATGAGTTAGAATTTCTGCGATTCTGTCAAGGCATGAAGAATCTATCAAAACCGACCCTAAAACCGATTGTTCTGCTTCGAGGCTGTAGTGTAATTTATTTTCTTCAAAGTCGTTTTTTTCAATGCCTGGGTTCAAGCATGTCACCGCTGATGAATTCGTTATCTATAAAAAACAAGATAAGAGGCTACGCGTACCGAGTCAAATTCGGCCGTTTATTGTTGCCCTCTAATCATTAAAATGTAAAATTTAAGTTTTTAAACCGTGCCTTTGCGCCAGCATTTGTGGCAAAGGGTTATATATTTGTCTTCTCCGCCAATGTCGATTATTTCGCCGCTGTAAAGAACTTTGTTCCCGGAGTATCTTGCGTTTATTATTGCTTTTGTTCGGCATCTTGAGCACATTGATTGAATTTCTCTCATTGTGTCGCAGACTTCAACTATTCTTTTCGAGCCTTCGAACAAGTGGCCTGTGTAATCGGTTTTAAGGCCGTAGCACATTACCATTGTTCCATTGTCGGCCATTTCTCTTAGCTCGTCAACCTGTGCTTCGGATAAAAACTGTGCTTCATCGACTATTATAATGTCGCATTCAAGGCCTTTTATTGCTTCTTTTATTGTTACGTTTCTATCTAAATATATAGCTTCGCTCGAAAGTCCTATTCTTGATTTAATCAAAGTCTTGCCGTTTCTTGTGTCAAGGCTTGGTTTTAAAAGAAGAACTTTCTTGCCTCTTTCTTCGAAATTAAACTTTTTCATGAGCGCGTTAGCGGTTTTGCTCGAACCCATGACACCATAGTAAAAATAAAGTTTCAAAATGTTCACCCTTGCTTTTATTACATAAGGTGCCCAAAAGAAGGACACCTTTTTTAAAATATATTAAGTTGGCGGAGCGAGTGGGATTCGAACCCACGTGGGATTGCTCCCAAACTGATTTCGAGTCAGCCCCGTTATGACCACTTCGATACCGCTCCATTGGTCTTAACAATTATATTTTACATTTTAATTCCTTCAATGTCAAGAAATTTTGAATTATAAATTTTATTTTTTTAAACCCCTGTTTTTGACATAATAATCTATTTACCCTGCGTAATAATATGATTAAGCTTGAAATTGTGAATTTGAGTGGGAGGTATATGAAACAAGTAATATACATAGATGTTCTTATTTGCGTGAATTTAGTCATTAACTATCTTCTTATTTTGGCAACTTCCAAGTTCCTTTATTTAAGGTTAAAGCGTTTGCGGCTTATTTTAGGCGAGGTTTTGGGTGCGGTTTACTCGCTTTACATACTTTTGCCGGATTATCCTGTTTTTATTTCTTTAATAGTAAGGCTTTTCATGGCGACAACAATCATGGGAGCGGTTTTTGGGTTTAAAAACTTTAAAATTCTTGCCAAGAGCGTTGCTTACTTTTTCGTTGTTAGCTTTTTGTTTTCAGGCATAATGTTTGGAATGTGGTATGTTTTCAGGCCAAGGGGCATGGCGATCAACAACGGCGTGGTTTACTTTAATATTTCGCCTTTGCTGCTCATAGCTTCGAGCCTTGTGGCTTACACTGTGATTGAAGTTACAAACAGGGTTCTTGAGAAAAAAGAAAACAAAAACTTGATTTGCTCAGTTTCGGTTAAGGTGGGGGAAAGGCAGGTTAATTTTATGGCAAAGGTTGACACCTGCAATTCTTTGAGAGAGCCTTTTTCGAATCTCCCTGTTATAGTTGCCTCCGAGGAAGTTTTAAGGCCCGTTTTGCCGCAAAATTTTCAGTCTATTATAAAAGAAAACAATGTGCAAAATTTCGAAGACTTTAAAATAAGATTTATTCCGTTTCAAACGGTTTCAGGCGAGGGACTTTTGCCGGCTTTTAAACCCGATATAGTTAAAATTAAAAATGATTTCGAAAAAGAAGCTTACATTGCGGTTTGTTCAAAAAAAGTTCTCCCTGATGGAACATTTTCTTTGATAAACCCTTTGCTCATAGATTAAGCTAGTTAGGAGCGATTATTTTGAAAACATATATATCAAAATTTTTAAATTACATAAAAAAGATATTTTATAAAATTTTCAAGCGGCCGGTTCATTATATCAACGGTCCCGAGACTCTTCCCGCGCCATTAAGCAAAGAAGAAGAAAACGAAATAATGGAAAAAATTTTGCAAGGTGCGCCTCCAAGCGTTAGGCAACCGCTTATAACTCATAATTTGAGGTTAGTAGTTTACATAGCGAAAAAATTTGATTCCTCAGGCGTTTGCATTGAAGATTTAATTTCAATCGGCAGCATTGGCCTTATAAAAGCAGTGAACACTTTTTGCCCTTCGAGGAATATCAAGCTTGCGACATATGCTTCAAGATGCATTGAAAATGAAATTTTGATGTATTTGAGGAAAACTTCTCAGCTTAAAAACGAAACTTCAATTGATGAACCTTTGAATGTTGACAGAAATGGCAATGAGCTTCTTTTTTGCGATGTTCTTGGAAGCGACAAAGATTCGGTTACTTCAAAGCTCGAGCAAGAAGTTGAGTGCTCACTTGTGAGGAATGCCGTTGAAAATTTGGCTCAAAGAGATAAACTCATCATGGAGCTTCGTTTTGGCCTTGGCGACAAAAAAGAGCATACTCAAAAAGAAGTTGCGGATCTTCTTGGTATATCGCAATCTTACATTTCAAGGCTTGAGAAACGAATTATTGAAAAACTCAAGAAAGATATTGAAAAAATTTCATAAAACAAAATCACATATTGCTATTTTTTTATGTAAAACGATTTTTATAAATTTTTTTTAAAAATACTGTTGACAAACTTATATGTGCTGTGCTACAATTAATTTCGTTGACAGGAGGCGCGGGTGTAGTTCAATGGTAGAACTTCAGCCTTCCAAGCTGATAGCGTGGGTTCGATTCCCATCACCCGCTCCAATGTTAGGTCTTTCGGGTGCGTTCTGACGTTTATTAAGCGCTAGTAGCTCAGCAGGATAGAGCAACTGCCTTCTAAGCAGTAGGTCAGGGGTTCGAATCCCTTCTGGCGCACCAGGAACCGTGGTGGGTATAGCTCAGTTGGCTAGAGCGCCAGATTGTGGCTCTGGAGGCCATCGGTTCAAGTCCGATTATCCACCCCATGTACCCTTGATTGATTATTGGGGTGTCGCCAAGCGGTAAGGCAATGGACTTTGACTCCATCATTCGCTGGTTCGAATCCAGCCATCCCAGCCAATTAATCATCCACAGCATTTGCTGTGAGCCATTAGCTCAGTTGGTAGAGCACCTGACTTTTAATCCGGTTGTCCGGGGTTCGAGTCCCCGATGGCTCACCATTATAAACGACTTGAGAAATCAAGTCTTTTTTTATGCCCAAAATACCTATAAGCGGCGTGGTTGAGCCATTTGTGAACAATACTACACCGGGAAAATTTTCTTTATTCTTGTCGAATTTGAGCTTCATTTTATGTAAATCCCTTCCATTTATTTCCTTAAAATTCTAGTTTGACGACAATTTTGACGACAACGCTATATTTTTTTTGACGACAATTATATTGCTTGATTGTGATTCTGACGACAATTATTGTCGTCAAAATTGAAAATATAAGTCACTTTTTTCATACCTATTTTTTTATGTTCTTCAATTGCATGACAGTATCTATTTACAGTAGTTGAAGTTTGAGCATGACCTAAAATTGCCGAGAGAGTATTTATATCCATTGCATTTTCTATTGCTCTAGTTGTGGCAGAGTTTTTACTAAATTTTAAGAAAAAATTAATCGTAATTTTATGCCATAAATATTTTTAGTTAGTTAAATAGTCACGTTAATATTACAATGCATGTTTAGTTTGAAATTTTATAAAGTCAATTCAAAAAAATCATTTTTAGTTATAATAAGTCGTCTTCAGAGTTTAAAAATTTATATGCTGGAATATCAAGAACACATGCTATGTCAAAAAGCGTGTCTAATGATATGGCTTTGTAGATATTTGGTGCTTCTACATGACTAATAAATGTGGGCGATTTCCTTATAGATTCTGCTAAACTTTCTTGTGTAAAACTCCTTAGTTTTCTGTAATAAGAAATTTTTAGTCCTAATTTTTTATAGTAATCTTTGTATTCTTCTCTCATTTTAGCTCACCTCCTGTAATAACTAAATGTTATCAATTTAATAAGAGTATTGCTACTAACTGAATGTAATGCTATACTATCCTGTTTATAGTTAATAAAAAATATTTATAAGATTATGCAATAATGAAAAAATAATTGATATTTAAATATCAAAATAAAGAAACAGTATCGTCAAATTTAATCATTATAGATAGTTCAGGCGGATGATCTATAGCAAAGCAAGAGGAAATTATATAAAATTTAGAATTTTAACTAGAGGAACTGCAGGAAGTTCTTATTATTCAAAGTATAAAGAAACATCTGCAATAAGAAGAAACAGTAAGCTTAATCCACCCACCGAAATAAAAACCTCTTTACTTAGCTATGTGTTAGGAGAATCCCTTACTATTTCTTGGTGGAAAGTGGAAATTCCACTGATGGCTTTAATGGAGCGAGTGGACTTCGCTTGTTGAAAAAACAGACAAGTTTTCTTATACATTCACACCTTCTGCATCCTTTTTGCAAAATCAGTCGTTTGTACAGTTTAGAGTTTATTCTGAAGATTTACTTGAAGCTATTCTTTTAGAAATCCTGCAAAGGGATGTAAATTTGTTTATCTTTTAGATTCTTTTTTTTAGATAAAAATGTAACCCTTTCTCGGTTAAAAGATAGGATTACATTTATTTTTATATTTTAAAGAATTAATCGTTTTTTATGTTAATTTATAATCTTATGGGTAGTCAACTACATTAGTGATAACCCATCTAAAATTTTTAAATTCTAAATCTACTATTACAGGGAAGTGTAAATCAGTCCTTGTGCTATTTTCATTACTTTTATATTCATACCAGTACCAAGCTCTCGCTTTATTTAAAATTATTAAACTTATAGGGAATGAAAACCATTTTTCCTCATAAGTTATCTTATCCTTGTTGTAATCGTCTCTAATGCACATTCTTAAAAAATCTAAATCTGAAATATCATCAGGGAATTTATTAACTTCTCCGTAAGTTTCATAGCTTTCGTTTGCTATGTTTTTTATTTTGAAGCTTAAGTAAATGCAGTTTAGAAAGTAGAATGCAAAAAACAAGCTTAGAGAAATCAAAGAAATTTTTTTAGCTTTGCGTAGTGTAGTTTCTTTAAATAAATGTCTTGTTTTTTTAAATATTAAATACATTGCGAGTAATATTGCAGAAAAAGAAGACAAAAACATATAAAGCATCCAAGGCGATATAATGTGATCTAAATTGAAATCCAAAATGCAAAACAAATTATTATACATATT
>CAKVDR010000005.1 GCA_934726435.1 uncultured Eubacteriales bacterium | reverse complement strand
AGTCTATTCTGGTGCCAGAAATCGAAATCCAACCGCAAATCTCGGAGTTAATTTCGCGAAGCTCTGAAAATTTGCTGTTTTCATTACTTTCCTCATTTGTTTCTTCATTTTCGTTGTTGTTATTATTGTCTTGATGATGATATAATTCCTGAATCTCACTAACCGATTTTTGAGAAATATAGCTGTCAATTACTAAAATTTTCACTAAAATTCCAATTGACACAACCAAAACCAGCGATGAAACGACTCTAAGAGTTTTCCTTAAAATTTTAATCACACTCTTTAATTTTAGTCTTCAAATTCAGTGAAATCATCATCTTCGTCTGTTTCTTCAACTATCGGCATGCCTTCTTCTTTGAGATTTTCACCACATTTAGCGCAAAAGAGCGAACCCGCTTCATTTTGATTACCGCAAGATTTGCAAAGAATTTTATTTTTCATGAAAGCGATTTGAGATTTAAGACTTTCGATTTTAGCGTAAAGTTCTTTAATGGTTTGAACTTGAGTTGCAACTTCAGCGCTGTCTTGAATGTCATCACCGAAATTTTCATAAACGATTTTTCCCAAAGTTTCGAGCTCGTGTTTGAGCTGAGTTTTTGCGTCCATGACTTTTAAATTTAGTTTAGAAACAGAAGCAAACTGGCCAGCTTTTTCACCTATTACGTCGACCGCTCCTTTTGCTTTTGAAATTAAATCTTCTAATGTTTTCATTGTCAGCATCTCCCTTTTAACTTTTTCATATATTATAGCTAAAAAAATCTATTTTTGCAATATCCGTCTAAAAATTATTTTTAATAATTGCTTCTCTCTCATCGTCAAGTTTTGTTATTTCACTGTGGCCGGGGTAAATGTTAAAATTTCCTTCAAGATTCGCAAGTTTTAATAAAGAATTTTCAAGTTCAGTTTTGTTGCCCGTCGGGAAGCTAGTTGCGCCGTAAGTTCCTTTGAAAAGGGTGTCACCCGAGAAAATATTATTCTCGAAAATGTAGCAAACGCCGCCTTTTGTGTGCCCGGGAGTACTTAAAATTTTTATAGGTTCTCCTGCAAACGGAATTTCATCGCCTTCGTTGCAAAGAATATCAGGTTCAAAACTTTTTAATTTGTGGGCTTTCATGAACCTGGATGAAAGGTTAAGCAAGCCGTCGTTTATGAAATCCTCCTCGGATTTTGAAATAACTATTTTCGCACCTGTTAGTTCTTTATATTCCGCCGCATATGAAATGTGATCAAAATGCCCGTGAGTGAGCAAAATATAATCTATTTTATACGAAGAAATGTCAAAATTCTTAATCTTCCCGCCTGGATCAACGAGAAAAAAGCGATTTTCTTCATCGTTCGAAACGAGATAACAATTAGTTTTAAATCTGCCCACTTTAAAAATTTTAATCTTTGCCATTTTAAACCCTCTTAACTTCAATTACTTTATCGATTCTTGCAAGGTTGTCAGTTACGAACTTAAGTTGCTCAGGATTTTTAACGCTAACGGTAACAAAAGCAACTATTTCATCATCCTCGGTTATTTTTGAATTAAACGAAATGAGTTTCACGTTCATTCCTGAAATTTTCTTCGTTAAATTTGCTAAAAAGTCTTCATAATAATTTGCAGTTACTTTTATGCAAACGTCAAAAAGACTATTAACGGTTTCGCACCACGAAGTTTTAATGAGCCGTTTTTTAGATTCTTCATCAGTGAAATTAACATTTTTGCAGCTTTTTTTGTGCACCGAAACACCAAAACCTTTGGTAATAAACCCGATGATATCATCGCCCGGGAGCGGACCGCAACACTTTGCAAACCTAACATAACAATGCTTCATTCCGTCCACCATAACGTCGCCACCTTTACTCGGCTTGCTTGGTTTTTCTTCACGGACTTCAACTTCGCCGGTTTTCGAAAGTTTGCTTCTTTCTTTTTCAGTTTCAGTTATGTTGTCGAATTCTTTTTTGAGCCTTGGCATAATTTTCCAAAGCTGAATTCCGCCATAACCAACCGCCGCAAAGAAATCTTCAAGCGTACTAAATTGGTTTTTACGCAAAGTTGGCTTCAAAAATTCGCAAATCTTTTCGCTTGGCAGTGTTATACCGTTTTTTGAAAGCTCAAGTTCGAATTTTTCCTTGCCTTGCCTGACGTTTTCTTCCCTGCACTGGACCTTAAACCAGTGCTTAATTTTGCTTCGGGCTTCGCTGGTTTTAACAATGCTAATCCAGTCTCTGCTTGGGCCTTTTTTCGGGTCCTTCGTTGTGATAACTTCGGCTATTTCGCCTGTTTTCAGCGTGTAAGTCAGCGGGACTATTTTATGGTCAACCTTCGCCGCAACGAGTTTATTGCCAAGGTCAGTGTGAATAGCATAAGCAAAATCTATAACGGTTGAGTTTGCAGGAAGCGTCACAACACCGCCTTTTGGAGTTAAAATGAAAATCTCTTTCGGCACTAAATCAGATTTAATGCTCGTGGTTATGTCTGTTACGTCATCAATGTTCTTGTAATTTTCAAGGAGTTTTCTAATCCATGAGAGCGATTCTCCAAATGAGCCGCTGCTGCCAAGTCGGTCAAGCTTGTATTTCCAGTGCGCCGCGATACCGTATTCTGCCATTCTATGCATCTGCCAGGTTCTTATCTGCACTTCGAAGGGCGTTCCGTCTTTGCTTATGACCACAGTGTGAAGCGACTGATACATGTTAGCTTTCGGAGTTGAAATATAATCTTTAAAGCGCCTTGGAATCGGCTGAAACATATCGTGAATAAGCCCAAAAACATTGTAGCACTCGCCTATGGTGTTAACTATAACCCTCACGGCATAAATATCATAAATTTCATCGAGGTTTTTGCCTTTTATGAACATTTTCTTGTAAATTTCGTTGGCGCTTTTAACTCTTCCCTCAATGTAAACATCCGGAACTATTTTTTGAACCTTATCCATTATTTTTTTCTTGATTGACTCAATGAAGTTTTCTCTATCCGCCTTGCAAAGAGCCAGTGAGCTTTCAACCTCCGCAAAAGCAATCGGGTCAAGGCACCTCAAAGAAATATCTTCAATTTCGTCTTTAATAGTTCTTATTCCCAGTCTGTGAGCTATCGGAGCATAAACTTCCATATTTTGAAGGGATTTATCGCGCTGTTTTTGAACGGGCATGCACTGAATTGTTCTCATATTTTGCAGCCTGTCAGCAAGTTTTATCATTATTACTCTTATGTCTTTCGACATTGCAAGAAGCATTTTTCTCAAATTTTCAGCTTGCTGCTCTTCGGGCGATTTCGAAGGAATTTGCCTGAGTTTTGTAACTCCATCAACTAAATTGCAAATATCCGAACCGAAAAGCTCTTCGATATCTTTCTTTTTAACAGAAGTATCTTCAACAACATCATGAAGAAGCGCTGCAACAACAGAGTCAATATCCATGCCGAGCTCAACAAGTATGTAAGCAACTGAAACAGGGTGCAAAATGTAAGGAATTCCTGAAACTCTTTTCTGATTCTTATGAGCTTCCTTTGCAACGTTGTAAGCTTCATCAATTAATCGAAGATTATATTTCTTCCCGCTGCGATCAATTAAACTCAAAAGCTCCTTGTAAGTGTTATAACCCTTAAATTCACTCATTTAACTCACTTCTTTCATTTAATTTAATTGCTTTAAAATCTTGGAATCTTCCAAATTAACCTTGTTTTCGCTTTTAATCACTTCCACTTTAAATTCATCGCCAAGCCAAGTTGTTTTAACAAGATTCATTTCTTCAAGCACGTCTAAAATAACATAAATTTTGCCGCAGTGCAAAGTATTTCCAAAAATTTTCTGGCTGATTATATCAGCTCGCAACCTTCCGCCTTTGAGGATATACCTGTAAACTTTGGCAAATTCCTCTCTAACCGGCCTTAAAAGAAAAATTTCGTTTTCGTTTAGTTTTTCATTTCTTTTAAATTTTTCATAAATGCTCTTTTGCAAAATTGCGGTTTTAACGTCAGTGCCGGAAGGTTTTACATCCACTATGAAAGCCGAAACCGTAACTTTTGACCTAAAAACATTCTTGTGAAGAGTGAAAGCAACGTCAACGATTTCGCCTTTTTTAAACAAGAATTCTTCGCTCGATTTGTTAAAATAAAGCATCTCAACGCGCCTGCCATCACTTTTAAAAACGAGTTTCATGTGCCCGCCTTTGCCAATGCTTATTATACTTTCGATTCTTAAATTATTCATGCAAAAAATGGGTTCTGGATTGCCATTTCCAAAAGGCTCAAGAAAATCAAGCGCCTCTGCAGTTGCAACCGAAAAAGAAAACATATCAAGTTCTAAATCCACGAAAAGATCGGGAACGCTCGGAGGGTTACTTGCCGCACTCTCAAGAACCATTTTCGAAAAGTCTTCGATGTCTTTGATTTTAAGGTTAATCCCCGCAGCAAGAGTATGCCCGCCAAATTTGGTTAAATAATCTTTGCCCGCCAGGATAGTGTCATAAATCGAAAAGCCCTCAACGCTCCTGCACGAACCCCTTGCTTCATCGCCTGAAAAAGAAATGATAATACTGGGTTTGCCATATTTATCGGTGATTTTCGAAGCAACTATTCCAACAACACCATGATGCCAGCCTTCGCCCGAAACGATAATGATATTTTCAAATTTCTTCGCAGGGTTCTTATCTATTTCTTCTTCCACGGCTTTTAAAATGTCTTTTTCAATCTCTTTTCTAGTAGTATTAAGATTTTCGAGCTTAAGGCAAAGTTCGCTGCACTCAGTTTCATCTTCAGCAATAAAAAGTTTAATCGCTGTTTGCGCTGATTCAATCCTTCCGCTTGCGTTAATCCTCGGAACAGCCTTAAAGGCAAGGTCTGTCGAACAAACGCTTCCACTTTTTAGTCCAACTGCATCCATAAGTGCCTTCACGCCTTTGATCTTCGAATGCTGAATCAATTCAAGGCCTTTTTTAACGATTCTTCTTGATTGGCCAAACATCGGCATTGAATCCCCGATAGTTCCCAAAACCGCTAAATCAATGTATCTTTCTTCCGCTCCCATAGCCTGGGTGAGCTTGTAAACAACACCCACACCTGAAAAATCCGTGCTTTTGCTCAGCCAAGTTTCCCTGCAAGGGTTAATGATCGCGTCAGCTTCCGGCAAAACTTCAGGGAGCTTATGGTGGTCAGTTATAACCACTTTCATACCAAGCTCTTTTGCAAGCTTAACTTCTTCATAAGCCGAAACGCCGTTATCCACCGTGATAAGAAGCTTCACGCTTTCGTTTGCAAGCTTTTTAACAGCTTCTAAATTAAGCCCGTAGCCCTCAGTTTCTCGGTTTGGAATATAATAAACAACTTCGGCACCTTTGCTTCTCAAAAAGTTATAAAGAAGCGCAGTTGAAGTTATTCCGTCAGCGTCATAATCGCCGTAAACACAAATTTTCTGCGAGCTGCTAACCGCGAATTCTATTATATTCACCGCTTTTTCCATATCAGTAAATTCCATCGGGTCAAAATGCTCCGGCATATCCAAAAAATTGCTGACTTCCTCATCATTTATTCCTCTTGCAAGCAAAATTGCCGCGCAAATTTCTGGCACATTCCACCTTTTCGAGCATTCCATCGCTTCGAGCATATCCACTTTGCCAATTTTCCAATCACGCAAACTCATAAAAATTCCCGCCTTTTAATTTTTTAAATAATCTTTTATAAGGTCCCTAACAACCTCGCTTGCAATCATCAGTCCGCCAACTGAAGGAACAAACGAAATGCTTGAGTTAACTTTATTTTCGGGCTTGTAAAGTGGCATTTCTTTTGAATAAGCTACTTTAAGCGAACTTATCTTTCTTGCTTTAAGTTCTCGGCGCATCACCCTGGCAAGCGGGCAATTTTGAGTTGAAAAAATATCCGTTATTTCAATCATTGAAGGGTTAATTTTATTGCCCATTCCCATCGAACTTATAACGTTTTTACCAAGAGCCTTTGCTTTTGAAATAATTAAAAGCTTGGAAGAAACCATGTCAATGGCATCAACTATATAATCGTAATCTTCAAAGCTAAATTCGTCAGCGTTCGAAGCGTTAAAAACAACATGATGAGCATTAACAATGATTTCAGGGTTTATGTCAAGAAGCCTTTTTTTCATAACCTCAACTTTGCTCATTCCAATCGTGCTGTGAAGGGCTATCAGCTGCCTGTTAATGTTAGTTACATCAACCACATCGCCATCAAAAATGTCAATCTTGCCAACTGAAGCTCTCGCCAATGCTTCGGTGACAAACGAGCCAACCCCTCCAACGCCAAAAACCGCTACCTTGCTGTTTTTAAGCTTGTTTATCGCTTCTAAGCCTATCAAAAGTCTTGTTCTTAAAAAAATATCGTTCATTTGTTTTCCTCCAAAAAATTAAATTCTAAATAAAACGCTTTCTTTCGAAAGAAGTTTTTCGGTAATTTTCAAAATAACAAAAAAGTAAAAAATCATCCAAGCGCAAACCGCTAAAAAATGAATAAGATTAAAACTCGCGTTAAAAATTTCGCAAACAATGCAAACGAAATTAAACCCGGGAGTACAAAGCTTTTTAAAACTGATGTTTTGCGCATTTATGAGATTTAAAAAAAACATAGGAGCGGTAAAAGCCGCGGAAACTGGTAGCGCATAAAGCTGAGCTTCTTTTGAAGATTTCGAAATAACGCCAAAAGCAAAATAAATCGAAGCCGCAAAAACTTCAAACAAAGCCAAAATTAGCAAGAATTCAAAAATACTCATCACTGAAAAATTCACTCTGCCAACCGCTAAAAAAGCATAAGCGCAAAAACCTAAAATGCTTGAAATAGAGCTCAAAAAAGCCATCAAAGAAACTGCCAAAACCTTACCCAAAACAAGGCATTTTCTGCTTACTCCCGTTGCCAAAAGCGGCTCCCAAGTTCCTCTTTCTTTTTCGCCCGCGCTCAGTTCTGCCGCTGCAGAAGCCATTGCCACACAAGCGTAAATCACTGAAATAATAGGCAACAAATAGTTCATGTAAACTTTGTTTAAACCTGCTTTTTCGGCTTTAATGTCGCTTTTATTTATGAATTCATAAATTTCTTTAGCATTTCCAAATTTTTGCGCAGAAACAAGGCTTTTAAACTCGCTCTCGCAGCTTGAAACCAGGCTAAGAATATTATTTGAATCACTTGAAGAAACCATGTAATCAACGTCAATACTAAAATTTTCTCCGTTTAAAATTTTCTCATCTGCATTTTTATCTATTAATATATACCCCGAAATTTCGCCACTTTTGAGCGCTTCATAAGGCTCACTGACGGTTTTAATTTCAAAAACATCTTTCTTACTTAAAAATTCAAAAAACGCATTTTCTTTATAGTTTACACTAACAGCCGGTTTGCCTCCTATTTTTGCCCCCAAAGAAGCATTTATGAGCAAAAGCACGGAGAAAACAAGCACAGCCGGCAAAATCAAGCTTGCAAAAAAGCTTTTTCTATCTCGGAATAAACATTTCATTTCTTTTAAAAAAATCGTGATTGATTTTTTAATCATTTTCGTCCTCCTCGCAAACCCAATTTAAAATAATTTCGTTTATTTCTCTTTCGGTGTATTTTTCTCTAAAATCGTTTACACTAAAAGTTTTAATAATCTCGCCGCGGCGAATAACGGCTATTTCGTCTGAGTAACTTTTTATATTTTCAAGGCTGTGGCTGGAATAAATTATGCTTTTGCCTTCGCTTTTGCACTGCTGCATAAAATTAAAAATAACTCTTGAAGCTTTGAAGTCAAGCCCTGAATCAGGCTCATCAAGAAGAATAACCGCAGGGTTGTGGACAATCGCTCTAGCTACTGCCACTTTCTGCTTCATGCCTTTTGAAAGTTTGCCCACGAGTTTATTTTGGTAATCTTTAAAACCAAATTTTTCTGCCAAAAACTCCGCTCTATCTTTTAATTTATTTTCTTCAATGCCACTAAGTCTACCAAAAAATTCAATGTTTTCTTTCGGCGTCATCCTCTCGTAAAGGCCAGTTTCACTGCCAAAAAGAATTCCAACATTTTGCCTTACTTTTTCCGGCTCAGAAAGAACATCAAACCCGCATATTTCAGCACTGCCGGAGCTCGGCTTTAACATAGTACTTAAAATTCTCAAAAAGGTGGATTTACCGGCACCGTTTTCGCCTAAAAGGCCAAGAATTTCGCCGTTGTTTACTTCTAAATTTACATTTTTAAGAGCCTTAAACTGCCCAAAATTTTTCGATAAATTAAATATTTTAATCATGCAAAAGACACCTTTCAAATCCAGGATTAAAATCATTATAACATAAAACGGCAAAGTATTTTTAAAAGATATTTTAAAGCATTTTGGTTCAAACTCCTTATATCGTGGTATACTATAAACAAAAAACGAAAAAGGAGGAAAAAATGAAATTCGAAATAAATTCAAAATTTAAACCCTGCGGCGACCAACCCCAGGCAATAAATTCAATCGCAAACGGGATATTAAAAGGCCTTAAGGAGCAAACCCTTTTAGGAGTAACGGGTTCAGGCAAAACCTTCACCATGGCAAACATAATAGAAAAAGTGCAAAAACCGACTTTGATTTTAGCGCACAACAAAACTTTAGCAGCGCAACTTTGCACGGAGTTTCGATCATTTTTTCCTAAAAATGCCGTTGAATATTTCGTTTCTTACTACGATTATTATCAACCAGAATCATACATTGCTGCGACGGACACCTACATAGAAAAAGACTCCGCCATCAATGATGAAATCGATAAATTAAGGCACTCGGCAACTTCGGCCCTTTCTGAAAGAAATGACGTTATAATCGTTGCGAGCGTTTCGTGCATTTACAGTTTAGGCGACCCTATTGACTACAAAAACATAGTTATTTCTCTAAGACCCGGCATGGAAAAAAGCCGAGAAGAGATAATCAAAAAGCTCATCAAGCTTCAATATGAACGCAATGACGTTGCCGTTGGAAGAAACAAATTCAGGGTTAGAGGCGACACCATCGAAGTTTTCCCTTCGGCTTCAAGCTCGCTTGTGAAAATTGAATTTTTCGGGGATGAAATTGATAGAATCGCCGAAGTAAACCCCGTCACGGGTGAAATTACAGCGGTTTTGAAACATTGCGCGATTTACCCCGCTTCGCACTATGTTATTCCAAAGGAAAAGCTCGAAATTGCCATTGAAAAAATCAAAGCTGAGGCCGCCGAAAGAGTTAAATACTTCAAAGAAAAAGGCAAATTCATCGAAGCTCAAAGAATCGAGCAGAGGGTGAACTACGACACCGAAATGCTTGAAGAAATAGGCTTTTGCAAAGGAATTGAAAATTATTCAGCGGTTATTTCCGGCAGGAAGCCCGGCAGCACGCCGTTTACTCTTTTTGATTATTTCCCGAAGGATTTTTTGATGTTCATTGATGAATCGCACGTTACACTGCCGCAAGTGAGAGCAATGTACGCAGGAGACAGAGCCCGAAAAGAAAATTTAATCGAAAATGGATTTAGGCTCCCTTCGGCTTACGACAACAGGCCAATGAACTTTGATGAATTTTATTCGAAAATAAATCAAGTGGTGTTCGTTAGTGCAACTCCAGGAGATTTCGAACTTGAAAAAAGCCAAAAAATTGCCGAACAAATTTTGCGTCCGACAGGCCTTTTGGACCCTGAAATCACAGTGAAACCCACCCAAGGCCAAGTTGACGATTTAGTAAGAAAAATCAACGAAAGATCGAAAAAAGGCGAAAAAACCTTGGTGACAACTCTCACCAAAAAAATGGCTGAAAGCCTGACTGAGTACCTAAAAGAAGTTGGAATAAAAGTAACTTACATTCACAGCGACGTGGACACAATCGAAAGAATGAAAATAGTAAAAGACCTAAGAACCGGCGTTATTGACGTCATCGTTGGAATAAATTTGCTGCGTGAAGGGCTTGATATTCCAGAAGTTTCATTCGTTGCAATTTTAGATGCTGACAAGCAAGGCTTTCTGCGCTCGGAACGCTCACTGATTCAAACAATCGGAAGAGCCGCAAGAAACGCAAACGGCAAAGTAACAATGTATGCTGACGAAGTGACGCCTTCGATGGAATTTGCAATAAGAGAAACCGAGAGAAGAAGAAAAATCCAAAATGAATACAACATCAAGCATAATATAACGCCAAAAACCATCAAAAAAGGCATCTCGGAAATAATAGAAATTTCCGACAAAGTCTCTGAAATAGCCGCACCCGACCTTAGCAAAAAAGAAAAAGAAGCGCTAATTTCAAAGCTAACGAAAGAAATGAAACAAGCGGCGAAACTCCAGCAGTTTGAGCACGCAGCGTTTTTAAGGGACGAAATAAAAAAGCTTGAAAAGTGAGGTTTAAAATGGAAGAAAACATAGTAATCAAAGGAGCAAAGGTTCACAATTTAAAAAACGTGAGCTTGACAATACCACGAGATAAATTCATAGTTTTCACGGGTGTTTCGGGCTCGGGCAAGTCTTCGCTTGCTTTTGACACAATTTACGCCGAAGGTCAAAGAAGATACATGGAATCGCTTTCTTCATATGCAAGGCAGTTTTTGGGCCAAATGGACAAACCCGACGTTGAAAGCATCGACGGACTTTCGCCGGCAATTTCAATTGATCAAAAATCAACTTCTAAAAACCCTCGTTCAACCGTGGGAACAATAACTGAAATTTACGACTATTTAAGGCTTCTTTACGCAAGGGTTGGCACCCCACATTGCCCAATTTGCAAAAAAGAAATAACCCATCAAACTATCGACCAAATCACCGATAAAATCTTAAGCTTTGGAAACGAAACGAAAATAATTGTTATGGCTCCTGTGGCTAGCGGCAAAAAAGGCGAACACACAAAAGAAATTGAAAACGCAAAGAAAAACGGATTTTCGAGAATAAGAATTGACGGCGAGATTAAGGATCTTTCAGAAGAAATTAAGCTCGAAAAAAACAAAAAGCACAACATTGAAATAGTCGTTGACAGGATTGTCATTAAAGATGGCATTCGTTCGAGGCTTGCAGAATCCATCGAAACAGCTTCGAAACTTTCAGACGGCAGGATTTTAATTTTGAATCTAAAGGATAAAACCGAAACGATTTTCACCGAAAATTACGCTTGCCCCGACCACAACATAAGCATCGAAGAACTTGCGCCAAGGATGTTTTCGTTTAATAGCCCTTTCGGAGCTTGCAAAAAGTGCACCGGCCTTGGAATTTTTATGAAAGTTGACCCAGAACTCGTTGTTCCAGACAAAACTAAATCGGTTCATCAAGGCGCGATAAAAGCTGCCGGGTGGTCGATGGAAGGAAACACGATTGCTAACATGTATTTCGATGCCATTGCTGAAAAATACAGTTTTTCGCTGGATACTCCCTTCTGCGATTTGCCTAAAAAAATCAAAAATATTTTGCTTTACGGCACGAACGGCGAAGAGCTTAAACTCGTTAGGAAAACAAATCTTGGCGAAATGACTTACAAAAATTCGTTTGAGGGAATCATCCCGAATCTAGAAAGAAGATTCCGCGAAAGTAGTAGCGACTGGATTAAAAAAGAAATCAGCTCTTTCATGAGAGAGATTCCTTGCTCAGATTGCGGCGGAAAAAGGCTTTCGCCTGAAGCTTTGGGAGTTACTATTTCAGACGTTAACATTTCTGATTTTTGCGGCAAAAATATCAGTGATGCGCTTGATTTCATAGAGAACTTAGATTTTACGGGAAGCAAGAAAAAAATTGCTCTGCCAATTATAAAAGAAATTAAAAAAAGGCTCAGTTTCCTTAAAAACGTTGGGCTTGAATACCTCACTCTTTCGAGAAGTTCAGGAACTCTTTCAGGCGGCGAAAGTCAAAGAATAAGGCTCGCAACTCAAATGGGTTCTGCACTCATGGGCATTTTGTACGTTCTTGATGAACCTAGCATCGGGCTTCATCAAAGAGACAACGAAAAACTCATTGAAGCGATTAAAAGCCTGAAAAACCTCGGCAACACGGTTATCGTTGTTGAGCACGATGAAGACACGATGTATGCAGCGGATTATATAGTTGATGTGGGTCCGGGCTCAGGAATTCACGGAGGAGAAATCGTTTGTGCGGGAACAGTTGAAGAAATAAAGGCTTGCAAGAAATCCATAACCGGGGATTACTTAAGCGGCAGAAAGAAAATTCCGGTTCCAAAAGAAAGGAGAAAAGGAAACGGCAAATTTCTGGAAGTTTTCGGCGCTAAACAGAACAACCTCAAAAACATCGATGTTAAAATTCCTTTGGGAACTCTCACTGCCGTGACGGGCGTTTCGGGATCTGGCAAATCAAGTTTAGTAAACGAAATTATTTTCAAAAATCTTTCGAAAGTTCTCAATCGCTCGAAAGAAATTCCAGGCAAATTCGAAAGCATGAAAGGAATAGAAAACCTCGATAAAGTTATTGATATAAGTCAATCGCCGATTGGAAGGACTCCTCGCTCAAACCCTGCAACTTACACTGGAGTTTTTGACGAAATTCGCAAACTTTTTTCAAGCACTAACGACGCGAAAGAAAAAGGTTTTTCAAGCGGCAGATTTTCGTTTAATGTTAAAGGCGGAAGGTGCGAGGCCTGCCAAGGCGAAGGTATCATGAAAATTGAGATGCATTTTCTTTCTGATATATATGTTCCCTGCGAAATTTGCAAAGGGAAACGGTATAACCACGAGACGCTCGAAGTTAAATACAAAGGCAAAAATATTTATGAAATTTTGGAAATGACCGCCGAGGAAGCGCTTTCGTTTTTCGAGAATATTCCTTCAATAAAAAGAAAAGTTGAGTGTCTTTGTGATGTGGGTCTCGGCTACATTAAACTCGGCCAGCCCTCGACCACTCTTTCAGGCGGCGAAGCACAAAGGGTTAAACTTGCAACCGAACTTTCAAAACGCTCGACGGGCAAAACTTTTTACATCTTAGATGAACCAACCACGGGCCTTCACATCGCGGATGTTCACAAATTAATTGAAGTCATTCAAAAGCTGGTGAGCATGGGCAACACAGCGCTAGTGATTGAGCACAACCTTGATGTTATCAAAAGCTGCGATTATATTATCGACATTGGCCCTGAAGGCGGCGAAAAAGGCGGAAAAATAATAGCGGCCGGCACGCCTGAAGAAATTTCGAAAATTAAAAAATCTTACACAGGCAATTTTTTGAAAAAGCTTTTATAAAAAACGAAAACCACCCGTTTTAAGCGGGTGGATCTTTATTTTCTATTTCACTTTGCTTCTGAGCCTCAATGTTTTATCAAGAATTCTTTTCCTGATTCTAAGCGACTTAGGAGTTACTTCCAAAAGTTCATCATCATCAATGAATTCAATCGATTGCTCTAAGCTAAGGTTCGTATGAGGAGTTAATTTCAAGGCTTCGTCAGAACCCGAAGCACGCATGTTAGTTACATGCTTCTTTTTGCAAACGTTAACCGTGATATCCTCGGCTTTAGGAGTCGAACCAACAACCATTCCTTCATAAACTTCAACACCAGGCCCAATGAAAAGTTTTCCTCTGTCTTGAGCTGCAAAAAGTCCATAACCCGTACTCACGCCGGTTTCATGAGCAACAAGCGAACCATGGTGGCGTTGAACAATTTCTCCTTTGTAAGGTTCATATCCATCAAAAAGCTGATTGATAACGCCTTTGCCATTGGTGTCGGTCAAAAATTCAGATCTATAACCGATAATTCCTCTCGAAGGAACTCTAAATTCAAGCAAAGTCATTCCGCCATCTTTAGGAGACATATTGGTCATGTCGGCTTTTCTTGCGCCAATTTTTTCAATAACTGTTCCAACATAACTTTCGGGAACTTCAACCGATAAAATTTCCATCGGCTCGCAAAGAACACCGTCAATTTCTTTCATAATAACTTGCGGTTTCGAAACTTGGAACTCGTAGCCTTCTCTTCTCATGGTTTCAATCAAAATCGAAAGATGAAGCTCACCGCGGCCTGAAACTTTGAAAGTATCAGCGGAATCGGTTTCTTCAACTCTCATAGAAACGTTGGTTTCAACTTCTTTGAAAAGCCTGTCCCTAATATTCCTTGAAGTAACGAACTTGCCTTCTCTTCCGGCAAATGGGCTATTGTTTACCATAAAATTCATTGCAACTGTCGGCTCATCGATTTTAACAAACGGAAGCGGCTCGATTTTTTCCGGGCTGCAAAGAGTTTCACCAATGTTAAGCCCCGAAACACCTGAAACCGAAATTATTTCGCCTGCTGAAGCTGAATCAGCCTCAACTCTTTTAAGGCCTTCAAATTTATAAATCTTGCCTATTTTAACGTTTTTCGTTTCATTTTCCGAAATGCACTCAACAACCGCTTCACCCGTTGAAACGGTTCCTCTTTCAACTCTTCCAACGCCAATTCTTCCAACATAATCATCATAATCAATGTTTGAAATGAGAATCTGCAAAGGGCCATTAGCATCGCCGCTCGGAGCGGGAACTTCTTTTATAATCGTTTCGAAAAGAGGCCTCAAATCTTTTGCTTCGTCGCCTTTATTCAAAAATGCATAACCTTGTCTTCCGGAAGCGTAAACAACCGGGAAATCAATTTGGTCATCATCAGCGCCGAGTTCAATGAAAAGATCGATAACTTCGTCAATAACTTCCTCAGGACGGGCGTTTTCTCTGTCAATTTTATTAATAACAACAATTGGCTTTTTGTTTAACTTAAGAGCTTTTTGCAAAACGAATCTTGTCTGAGGCATGCAACCTTCAAAAGCATCAACCAGCAAAACAACGCCGTCAACCATCATTAAAATTCTTTCAACTTCCCCGCCGAAATCAGCATGACCTGGGGTGTCAACGATATTTATTTTAATATCATCGTAAAAAACCGATGTATTTTTCGAAAGAATCGTGATTCCTCTTTCTCTTTCGAGGTCGCCGGAATCCATAACCCTTTCCGCAACACTTTCATTTGTTCTGAAAGTTCCGCTTTGTTTAAGCATCTGGTCAACCAAAGTGGTTTTGCCGTGGTCAACGTGTGCTATAATCGCAACGTTTCTTAATTTACTATCTGACATTTAAAATTTTCCTCCTTATTTTATTTACTTTCTATTAAATCTTTAAATTTTCCGCTAATTTTATTTTCTGCACCCTCAGGCACTTTTCCGAAAACCTCGACAACTCTGTCTCTCATCCAAAGGCTCGGCATAATTCTAATCGAATAACCGCAACCGTTGTCTACAATCCAATCGAAAAAGTCAGCTCTCGGGATGCCATAAGTCGCCAAAATGCTCATGATAACGCCACCATGAGTGAAAATATTCGCACTGCTCACACCTTGGCTAATCATAGAGTAGACAATCGATTCAAAACACTCGCAGATTCTATTTCCGAAATTTTGCGCACTTTCGCCGCTTGGAATTGCTCCCTGACGGCCGCTTTTAATCCACTCTGAGTATTCTTTATCTTCAAGAAGTTCTGCAGGGGTCTTTCCTTCCCATCTTCCGAAATTCCATTCTTTAAGGCCATCAATAATCTGCGGTTTAACGCCAGGGTACAAAACCTCGCACGTTTGAATGCACCTTTTAAGCGGGCTACTAAGGTAAATTTCCGCCTTGGGGTAACTATGCTTTTCTTTTAAATCAAGAAGTTTTTTCTTGCCTTCGTCGCAAATAGGAATATCAGTCGCTCCGGCATAAGCCCCGCTGAGATTGGCTTCTGTCATGCCGTGGCGTATTAAATTTATGGTGTATGATTTCATTTTAATTCACCTTATTAACTGAAATTTTCTTTTCCGTGCCGTTTAAAATTCGAACTATGTTGCTTTTGTGCTTGATAATCACCAGCAAGCCCATCACGAAAGAAAAAGCCACAGAAACAATAACTTCCGCAGTTGGAGCGGTCAAATAACTAACAATAAAACTAGCTATCGGGAAGCTCATTGCCGCGCAAATCGAAGCAATCGAAACGACTTTAGTGCATGCAAAAACGACCAAAAACACGCTGATGAGAATCAAAAACACGCGCCAATCAATCAAAAGCGAAGAAGCCCAAGCCGTTAAAATTCCTTTGCCACCTCTGAAACCGAAAAAGCAAGGGTAAACATGCCCCAAAACACACATCAAAGCGGCTGTGTAAGCGAAAATTTTGATGGTCAAAATCGAAGAATCCGTGATGTAATCCATTGAAGCGATTTTTATTCCCAAAAACACTGCCAAAACTCCCTTGGTAAAGTCTCCGGCAAAAGCCAAAATAGCAACTTTTTTGCCCATGGTTCTGAGCGCATTCGTGAAGCCCGCATTGCCGCTTCCAAGGTTTCTGATGTCTTCTTTTATTCCCAAAAATTTAGTGGCAACAATTGAGGAATTTATCCCTCCGATAAGATAAGCTAAAGCCATGTTAAACAGTAGTGGCAACCAATATTTTGCTAAAAATTCAAACATCAATGCCTCTCCCAACTTTATATTTTAGGCTCAAAACTGTTCTCGCCCTTTTCTCTTATAACAAAATGTATAGGTGTTCCAACAAAACCAAAAGTTTCTCTAAGGTTATTTTCAATGTAATGTTGGTAAGAAAAATGGAACAATTCAGCTTTATTAACAAAAAATACGAATGTCGGCGGTTTTACACTTACTTGAGTCATATAATAAATTTTGAGTTTTTTGCCTTTATGGCTCGGCGGAGGAGTTTTCACGACTGCTCTTGAAAGAACCTCGTTCAAAACGCCTGTCGAAACTCTCATTGAATTATACTCACTTACTTTGTTTATAAGTTCGAATAAATCTTCAATACGCTGACCTGTTTTAGCAGAAATAAACAAAACAGGAGCATAAGACATGAAGTTGAATTTTTCTTTAATTTTCTTTTTGTAACTTTCTAAAGTTTTAGTTTCTTTTGCGATTGCATCCCACTTGTTAACCGCAATGATACAGGCTTTTCCGGCTTCATGCGCAAGGCCGGCAACTTTGGTGTCTTGCTCGGTAGCGCCCTCTTTAGCATCAATCATAATAACGCAAACGTCAGAACGTTCAATTGCCATTCCGGCGCGAATTACACTGTATTTTTCAACCTTTTCGCTAACTTTGCTGCGCCTTCTAATTCCCGCTGTATCAATAAAATTATATTTCCCGTGATTATTAATCACTGTGCTGTCAATCGTATCTCTCGTTGTTCCTGCAATGTCAGAAACAATGCTTCTTTCGCTACCAGAAATACGGTTAATAAGCGAAGATTTTCCAACATTTGGCTTTCCGATAACCGCAACGGAAATATAACTTTCATCATCCAGCACGTTACTTTCAGGCAAATATTTAAAAACTTCATCAAGTAAATCACCCGTTCCGTGGCCATGAACTGACGAAACTGCTATGGGTTCTCCAAGACCTAAATTGTAAAATTCATACAAATTATAATTTTCATTTCCGACTTTATCAAGCTTATTAACACAAACAATAACAGGTTTACCGGATCTCTTCAGAACATTCGCAATCTCTTCATCGCCCAAAGCCATTCCAACTTTTCCGACAACAACAAAAACTATAACGTCCGCGACATCCATTGCGATTTCCGCCTGAGATTTAATAGCCTTCGAAATAATATCTTCCGCGCCGCTTATTTCGATTCCTCCGGTATC
This sequence comes from uncultured Eubacteriales bacterium, assembly GCA_934726435.1. Taxonomy (GTDB): domain Bacteria; phylum Bacillota; class Clostridia; order Oscillospirales; family Acutalibacteraceae; genus UMGS1491. Next base: position 728 of record CAKVDR010000005.1, on the reverse strand, counting down.
GATAAGAGAAATTTTTTTACCTCTCCATTCGCATTCCGAATAAACTCTGTCGCGCGTAACTCCCGGCATATCATCCACAATAGAAATCCTTTTGCCGCTTAATTTATTGAAAAGTGTAGATTTGCCAACATTCGGTCTGCCGACAAAAGCTACAACTGGTTTTGACATTTTTACCCTTCCTTTCATGCACAAAACTGCTTTAAGAAAATAGAGAAGGATCACTCCTCCTCTAAAAGTTACACTATAACCAGGCTTATGCCTCTTTTTTAATAACTTCTCTGTCTTTGTAGTAGCCGCAGCTGCTGCAAACTCTGTGAATTAATTTGAGTCCTCCGCATTTTCCGCAACGGCTGAGTGCCGGAGCTTCAAGTTTCCAAACGTTTGAACGTCTTGAATTTCTTCTTGCTTTAGAAGTTTTTCTTTTAGGTACTATTGCCATAACCTGAACACCTACCCTTCTGCAAACTATTTAATTTTACTTTCAACTTAATTTATATATTTTTGCTAAAACACCAATGCAAAAGGCTACATAAACTTAAAGTAAGTTTATTATAAAACAATTTTTGCATTTTGTCAATATTATTGTCGACCAAGCAAAGAAAACATATTCTTTTTATAAGCCTCCACGCCGGGCTGATTAAACGGGTTAACTCCCAAAATATATGCTGAAATAGCACAAGCCTTTTCAAAAAAGTATATAATATAACCTAAATTATATTCATCAGCGT
>CAKVDR010000004.1 GCA_934726435.1 uncultured Eubacteriales bacterium | reverse complement strand
TATATTTTCAGAACATTCCCGCATTTGCCGGAGGGAGAACTCACTAAATTAAGGGCAACGCTTGTTTGCGAAAAGCAACTTTGCGTTTTCTCGCAAGAGCTCGGATTGAAAAAATTCATTAAATTAAGCCGTGGTGAACGCCACTGCATGGGTCAGAACAGGCCTTCGATTTTAGCTGATGTCTTCGAGGCGATTTGCGCTGCAATTTACCTTGATTCAGGAATGGAAGAAGCCAAAAATTTCGTGCTTAAGTTCATAGTTCCTGCGGTGAAAAATCCAAAAATTCAAAACGCCAAGGATTACAAAACCGATTTGCAAGAAATAGTCCAGAAAAACCCGGGCGAGACGATTGAATACGTTCTTATTAAAGAAGAAGGCCCAGATCATGATAAAAAATTCACGGTTGAGGCTAAAATCAGCAACAACCCCGTGGGAAGAGGAAGCGGGAAAAGCAAGAAAGAGGCTGAACAACATGCGGCCAAGGCTGCACTTTCACTCATGGGATATTCTAAATAAAGTCAGGAGGAATGCGTGTGGGGATTTTTAGCAAAATAAAAGAAAATCTTCAAAAAACAAGAGATAATATAACTAGAAAAATTGACAGCATTGTTAAGTCGTTTACCAAGATAGATGAAGAATTTTTCGAAGAACTTGAAGAAATTTTGATCAGCAGCGATGTTGGTGTTTCCACTTCTGAAATTATTTGCGAAAAATTAAGAGGTAAGGTTAAAAGTCACGGCGAAACCGACCCCGAAAAAATAAAAGGCCTTTTAAAAGAAGTTATAGCCGAAGTTATTTCAGGCGAAAATGAGCTTAAAATCGAAACGAAACCTTCGATTATTCTAGTCGTTGGGGTTAACGGAGTTGGCAAAACAACTACCATCGCAAAGCTTGCTCACATGATTAAAAACGAGGGCAAAAGCGTTCTTTTGGCTGCGGGAGATACTTTCCGTGCGGCTGCAGCTGAGCAGCTTGAAATTTGGGCGCAAAAAACTGATTGCCCGATAGTCAAGCAGCCCGAGGGCTCTGATTCTGCGGCGGTGGTTTTTGATGCTATATCTTCAGCGAAGGCAAAAGGCATTGATGTTATAATCTGTGACACCGCAGGAAGGCTTCACAATAAGCAAAATCTTATGCGTGAGCTTGAAAAAATTAATAAAATTATCAATAGAGAGCTCCCGGATGCTGACAAAGAAACTTTGCTTGTGATTGATGCTTCGACCGGTCAAAACGGGCTTAATCAAGCGGTGGAGTTCAAGAAAATTCTTGATTTAACAGGCATTGTGCTAACGAAACTTGACGGCACGGCCAAGGGTGGCATAGCTTTGGCTATTAAAAATCAGCTTGATGTACCTGTAAAATTAATAGGTTTAGGAGAGGATATTGACAGCTTGCGCAAGTTTGATGCCGAAGAATTTGCGGGCGCATTGTTTGAAAAAGGAGATGAATAAAGTGTATGATTTAATTGCAATTTGCAAAGATTTGAAAAGTAAAGTATCTGAAAAAAGGTATAATCACTGCATAAATGTTGGCAATATGGCTAAAAAACTTGCAAAAATTTATGGCGTTGACGAAAAAAAAGCGTATATCGCCGGGATTCTTCACGACATTTGCAAAGAATTTAGCTACAAAGAGCAACTCGAAATCGTTGAAGGAATAGAATTTCGCCCGCCGGAATATTCAAAAAAATATCACAAAGTGTTTCACGGCTGGGTTGGCAGCATTTATGCAAGGAATTACCTTCAAATAACGGATTATGATGTTTTAAACGCAATTCGCTACCATACCACCGGAAGAAAAGACATGAGCATGCTTGAAAAAATAATATACAATGCCGATTGTGTTTCAATTGAACGCAGATTTGACGGAGTTGAGTATTTCAGGAGGATTGCTCAATCTGATCTTAACGTCGTTATTATTCATAAGCTTTCGGAAGCTATGAGAAATTCTTTTAAAAAGCAATATGTGTTAATTCGTGATAGCTTTGAAGCTTACAACGACCTTGTTGGAAATTATAATATTTGATTTTAAAAAGAAAGAGGTAAAATAAATTGAGTTCAAGCTACAAGCACTTAGAAATAGAAAAGAAGTGGCAAGAAATTTGGGAAGAAAAAGGTGTTTTTCACGCTTCAGATTCTCATGAAAAACCCAAGTTTTATGCTCTCGTTGAGTTTCCTTATCCTTCAGGTCAGGGGCTTCACGTGGGTCACCCGAGGAGTTACACCGCAATTGATATAATTGCAAGAAAAAGAAGAATGCAGGGCTTTAACGTTCTTTACCCTATGGGTTGGGATGCCTTTGGTCTGCCGACTGAAAATTACGCCATAAAAAATAATATTCACCCTGCAATAGTCACGAAAAATAATATTAAAAGATTCAAAAAACAGCTTCAGTCGCAAGGATATTCCTTTGATTGGTCGCGCGAGATTAACACCACCGACCCGGAATATTACAAGTGGACGCAATGGATATTTTTAAAGCTTTTTGAAAAAGGCCTTGCCTACAAAAGCCAGGCTTCGGTTAACTGGTGCACGTCTTGCAAATGCGTTCTTGCCAACGAAGAAGTCGTTAATGGCAAATGCGAAAGGTGCTCGAGCGAAGTTATCAGGAAGACTAAATCTCAGTGGATGCTTAAAATTACTGAGTATGCGCAAAGACTTATTGATGATCTTGATCTTGTTGATTACCCGGAAAAAGTTAGAGCTCAGCAGATAAACTGGATTGGCAGATCAAGCGGAGCGGAAGTTTATTTTAAAACTACAAAAGGCGAAGAAATTAAAATTTTCACAACGAGGCCTGAAACGATTTTCGGCGCTACATATCTTGTTGTTTCTCCCGAGCACCCACTTATTTCGAAGCTTAGCGGAAGCATTTCTAACTTGGAAGAAATTCAAAATTATAAAGTTGAAGCAAGCAAAAAATCTGACCTTCAAAGAACCGAACTTTCGAAAGATAAAACAGGGGTTAAAATCGAGGGCATTGAAGCGATAAATCCCGTGAGCGGTGAAAAAATTCCGATTTTCGTTGCGGATTACGTTTTAATGAGCTATGCTTCGGGCGCTATTATGGCTGTTCCTGCGCACGATTCGAGAGATGGTGAGTTCGCCGAAAAATACGGTTTGCCTGTGAAAGAAGTCATCAGTGAAAATTATGGCAAAGAAATTATGGTTAACTCCGAGTTTTTAAACGGCCTTACCCCGAAAGCTGCAAAAAAATCAATTTTAGAGTGGCTTTCTGCTAATAAAAAAGGCAATGAAAAGATCAACTTCAAGCTTCGTGACTGGGTTTTTTCGCGCCAGAGATATTGGGGCGAGCCGATTCCTGTGGTTCACTGCGAAAAATGCGGTTATGTTCCTTTGAAAGAGTCTGATTTGCCGCTTAAACTGCCAGATTTAGAAAAATTCGAAACCTCACCTGATGGAGAGTCTCCGCTCGTTTACGCAAAAGATTGGGTGAACACGACTTGCCCAAAATGCGGCGGCAAAGCCAAAAGAGAAACAGACACAATGCCTCAATGGGCAGGCTCTTCGTGGTATTTTTTAAGATATCTTGACCCAAAAAATAGCAATGAACTTGCCTCGCCGGAAGCTATAAAATATTGGATGCCGGTTGATTGGTATAACGGTGGAATGGAGCACACCACGCTGCATCTTCTTTACAGCCGTTTTTGGTATAAATTTTTATACGATATCGGAATTGCTCCATCACCTGAACCTTACAAGAAACGCACAAGTCACGGACTTATCTTGGGTGAAAACGGTGAGAAAATGAGCAAATCCAAAGGAAATGTTGTTAACCCTGATGAAATAGTTGAAACTTACGGCGCTGATACAATGCGTATTTATGAAATGTTCATCGGAGATTACGAACAGCCTGCACCTTGGAGCACCAAGGGAATAAGGGGAAGCAAGAGGTTTATCGACAGAGTTTGGGGCCTTCAAGATATTATTTCGCAGCCGAATGAAAGCAACAAAAAGCTTGAAAGTAGCTTCCATAAGACCATTAAAAAAGTTACGGAAGATATCGAAAATCTTAAATTTAACACGGCGATAGCAGCATTAATGGCACTTATCAACGAAATTTACGCTGCAGAGTCCATTACTCGTGAACAACTTAGAATTTTCATACTTCTTGTTTCGCCTTTTGCGCCTCACATTGCAGAGGAAATTTTCAGCGTTTGCAAGCTTGGCGAGGGTTTTGCTTCTTTGCAAAGTTGGCCTGCTTTTGATGAATCAAAGTGTATTGACAACGAAATAGAAATGGTTCTTCAAATTAACGGCAAAATTAAGGCTAAAGTTTCGGTTTCCCGAGGACTTGGCAAAGAAGAAATTTTTAAAATCGCCAAAGAAAATGAAAGCTTTGCTAGAAATTTGGGCGAAAAAGAGATAATAAAAGTTATCTACGTTCAAGATAAACTTTTGAATGTTGTTGTGAAAAAAGACTGAGCATATTAATTTTTTAGAAGCATAAATTTTTAAAGTGATTTGGAATTTTTTGAAAACACGGAGGATATTTTAATGAATTCAAAAGATATGATTGATGTTATGGTTCAAAAAGCTAATTTAGCGCTTGAAAAATATATGAATATGGATCAAAAAAAAGTTGATGAAATCGTTAGTAAGATGACTCAGGCAGCTATTGAAAATAGCGAAAAGCTGGCTTTAATGGCCTTTGAAGAAACGAAAAAAGGAAATTTCAAAGATAAAATTTCGAAAAATATTTTCGCTTCAAAAAATGTTTTTGATTCTATTGAAAACGAAAAAACCGTTGGAATCATAAATGAAGATAAAATTGAAGGCATTATTGAAATTGCCGATCCTCTGGGGGTTATTGCCGGCGTTACTCCTGTTACTAACCCAACTTCAACGGTTATTTTTAAAGCGTTAATTTGCGCTAAAACAAGGAACCCTATAATTTTTGGGTTCCACCCTGGTGCTAAAAATTGCTGCATTGAAACCGCTAAAATTCTAAGAGATGCGGCTGTTTCGGCGGGTGCACCTGAAGATTTAATCCAATGGATTGAACAGCCTTCAATTGAAGCAACTTCGAGTCTTATGAATCATCCTGGAGTCGCAGTGGTTTTGGCAACCGGAGGCGCTGCAATGGTTAAATCGGCTTATTCAACCGGTAAACCCGCCCTTGGCGTCGGCCCGGGAAATGTTCCTTGCTACATCGAAAAAACCGCAAATGTTAAAAGAGCTTGTGAAGACGTTTTGCTTTCAAAAACTTTTGATAACGGAATGATTTGCGCTTCGGAACAATCTGTGATTGTTGACAAAGAAATTTCGAAAGAGTTTGAAGAGGCGGCCAAAAAGCTTGGCTTTTACTTTTTAAGCGATTCAGAAACTAAAAAACTTTCAGGTTTTATATTTAATGAGACAAATGGCAAGCTTAACGTTAAAATCGTTGGCCAAAGTGCTTGTGACATCGCAAAAATGGCTGATATTAACGTTCCTGAAGACACTAAAATATTAGTTGCTAAACTTGATAAAGCCGGCCCTGATGTTCCACTTTCGGCTGAGAAACTTTCTCCAATTTTGGGCTATTTTATCTCAAACGATTCAAACGAAGCTTTTAAAATATGCGAAAGCATTCTTGATTTTGGCGGAAGAGGCCACACCGCTTCGATTCACAGCGAAAATAGTGAAGTAATTAAAAATTTTGGGCTGAGAATGATTGCTGGAAGAATTCTTGTTAACACTCCTTCGTCTCAGGGTGCAATCGGTGGAATTTACAACTCGAATATTCCTTCTCTGACGCTTGGTTGCGGCTCGCATGGCAAAAATTCGGTTTCTTCGAACATTTCAATTAAAAATTTGGTTAATATCAAAAAGATTTTCATGAGAATTAAAAATATTTAAAAAAAGGTGCAATCTGAAAAAATCAGGTTGCACTAAAATTATTTTTTCTGTAATTTAAAAAGTTTTCAAGTATAATCGATGCGCTTAGCGTGTCTATTACGCTTTTTCTTTTTTTGCCGCGGGTGTTGGTTTCGTTGAGGTAATTCGCCGCGGCGATTGTTGTTCTTCTTTCGTCCCAGGAAACTATGGGCAATTCGGTTTGAGATTCAAGAAGTTTTTTGAACTGTGCTGAATTTTCGGCGCTTTTTCCAAGGCTTCCATCCATGTTTTTTGGCAAACCTATCACTATCATTTCGGCTTTTAATTCGTTTGCTTTTTCTAAAATTTTCGCGGCCAAGTTATTTTTGTTCTTTTCTGTTATGGTGCCAAGGGGGTAGGCTAAAGTTTCGCTTTTGTCGCATGCTGCGAGGCCTGTTCTTACTTCTCCGAGGTCGATTGACATTATAATCATAAAGTTTTTTTGTTCCTTTCAAAAATTTTTTTAATTTAGGTATTGACATATTGAAAATATAGTGGTAAAGTTTAATTAGCACTCGAGAGAGTAGAGTGCTAAAACCGAGAATCAGAGGTGAATGGTTTTGGATTCAAGCGATAGAAAATATAAAATTTTAGCTCAAATAGTTGAAAGTTATATATCAACAGGCGAGCCCGTAGGGTCTAAAACCATATGCGAAAGCTCTGACCTATCTTTTTCTTCGGCAACTATTCGAAACGAAATGGCTGAACTTGTGAGTTACGGGTATTTAACCCAGCCGCATGTTTCGTCGGGAAGAGTTCCTTCCAACAGGGGTTATAGATTATATATTAACAGATTGATGCCTGAAAAGCCACTTGAAAGTGACGAAAAAAGCATTATAAATGGTGCGCTTAGCTCAGCTTCAATGGACCCCGAGGATTTGCTTGAAGCCGCTGCGGATATCCTGGCTGAAATAACGGGTTTCACCGCAGTTATGACAACGCCGCTTAACCAAAATTCGAAAATACTTAGTATTAAATTCGTTCAAATAAGCAGGCGCGGCGGGATGCTGGTTTTGGTAACTTCAAGCGGAATGGTTAAAAACAAACTTTTTCGTCTTGAATATGATTTAAACGAAGAAATTTTGAAAATGTTTGAAAAAGTGCTCGAAGAAGAATTTAAAGGGAAATTTTTAAGCGAGATAACGCCCGAAACCGTTAACATTTTAACTCCAAGCGGAATTGGCACTCCGATGATGCTGTTTCCTATAATTAAAGTATTTTTGGAAGCAGTTAAGGAAGCTTACGAAGTTAAAGTTAAAATTTGCGGGCAAAAAAATCTTCTCTCAATCCCGGGCATAAACCTCGAAACGGTTATAGATATTTTCAACTTCCTTGATGAAAAAGAAAAAGTTTTGAACCTTTTTTCGAAAGAAAAATATGGCGTTAACTTCATAGTTGGGGAAGAAAACGAGTATCAACAACTAAAAAATTCGAGCATTTGCTTTTCGAGGTACAGCGTTGCGGAAAGATTCGGTTTTTTGGGAATAATCGGCCCAACGAGAATGGATTACAGCAACGTTAATGCTAAATTGCGATATATTTCGCTTTTGGTGGGAGTTTTCCTTGAAAGAATTCTAAAAGGCTATTAGCTTATTTTAAGAAAGGAGATGCGAGTGAGTGTCAGAAAAAGAGAAAAAAGAAAAAGCATCCGAGGAGCTTGAAAAAAGCGAGAAAGAGGAAGTGATTTCTTCTGAAAATGAAGAAAAGTTGAAAGCCGAGCTTAAGGATTGCAAAGATAAAATGCTTAGAATCGCAGCGGAATATGAAAATTACCGTAAGCGAAGCGAAAAAGAAAAAGAGGCAATTTATTCCGATGCAATTTCATTTGCTGTGCTTGGGATACTTCCTGTGGCTGATAGTTTGGAAGCTGCTCTTAATTCTTTGCAGGGTCAGCCTGAAGAGAGCAGAAAGGGCATAGAGCTTATTAAATCTCAGTTTACGAAAGCACTCGAAGTTTTGGATGTTAAAGCTTTTGGAGAAGTAGGGGATAAATTCGACCCAAGCATTCACAGTGCAGTTTCGCACATTGAAGACGATTCTGAAAAAGAAAATGAAATAGCAAAAGTTTTTCAAAAAGGTTATAAATCCAAAAACAGAATAATACGCCATGCAATGGTGCAGGTTATAAATTAATAAAGTAAATTTTAGGAGGAATATATTATGGCAAAAATAATAGGTATTGACTTAGGAACAACAAACTCATGCGTATCAGTTATTGAAGGTGGCGAACCTGTAGTAATCGCTAACGCAGAAGGCGCAAGAACAACTCCTTCAGTTGTGGCTTTTTCAAAAACTGGCGAAAGAATGGTTGGCCAAGTTGCGAAACGCCAAGCAATAACAAACCCTGACAGAACAATTAGCTCAATCAAAAGAAAAATGGGAACAGACTATAAAGTAACTATTGATGGCAAATCTTACACCCCTCAAGAAATTTCTGCAATGATTCTTCAAAAACTCAAAACAGACGCAGAAAGCTACCTCGGAAGCCCTGTAACAGAAGCTGTTATTACAGTTCCGGCATACTTCACAGATGCTCAACGTCAAGCAACAAAGGATGCAGGTAAAATCGCAGGCCTTGATGTTAAACGTATAATCAACGAGCCAACAGCTGCTGCACTTTCTTATGGTATTGACAAAGAAAATGACCAAAAAGTTCTTGTTTATGACCTCGGTGGCGGTACATTCGACGTTTCTATAATCGAAATGGGTGAAGGTGTTCAAGAAGTTTTGGCAACTGCAGGAAATAACCATTTAGGCGGAGATGACTTCGACCAAAGAATCGTAGACTTCTTAGTTTCTTCCTTCAAAGCTGAAACAGGCATTGACCTTAAATCTGACAAAATGGCTATGCAAAGGCTCAAAGAAGCTGCTGAAAAAGCAAAAATCGAACTTTCAGGCATGACTTCTGCCAACATTAATTTACCGTTTATTACAGCTGATGCAACAGGTCCAAAACACCTCGACATTACTTTAACAAGAGCTAAATTTAACGAACTCACTTCTGACCTTGTTGAAAATACTATGGTTCCTGTTCGCCAAGCTCTTAAGGATTCAGGCCTCGAAATTTCTCAGATCGACAAAGTTTTGATGGTTGGTGGTTCTTCAAGAATCCCTGCTGTTCAAGAAGCTGTTAAGAAATTAATCGGAAAAGATCCTTTTAAAGGAATCAACCCTGATGAATGCGTTGCCATCGGTGCTGCACTTCAAGGCGGTGTTTTAGGCGGAGACGTTAAAGGTTTATTACTCCTCGATGTTACCCCACTTTCACTCGGAATTGAAACAATGGGCGGCGTAATGACCAAAATCATCGAAAGAAATACAACAATTCCAACAAAGAAGAGCCAAGTTTTCTCAACCGCTGCAGACGGCCAAACTCAAGTAGAAATCAACGTTTTGCAAGGTGAACGTGAATTTGCAAGAGACAACAAACAACTCGGAATCTTCAGACTTGACGGAATAGCTCCTGCTCCAAGAGGAATACCTCAGGTCGAAGTTACATTCGATATCGACGCAAACGGAATCGTTAATGTTTCTGCAAAAGACAGAGGAACAGGCAAAGAACAGCACATCACAATTACTTCAGGCGGAAATATGTCTAAAGAAGACATCGAAAATGCAGTTAAAGACGCTGAAAGATATGCTGAAGAAGACAAAAAACGCCGTGAAGAAGTTGACATTCGCAACGAAGCTGAAAATATGTGCTATGCTACTGAAAAGCTCCTCAAAGACAGCGAAGGCAAGGTTGATCAAGCAGATAAAGATTCTTTGAACGCAAAAGTTGCTTCTGTTAGAGAAAAAATCAAATCAGGAAGCATCGAAGAAATAAAAAAAGAAATGGAAGAGCTCAAAAAGAATATGTACGAAGTTTCTACGAAACTTTATCAGCAAGCTGCACCTCAAGGAAACCCAGCTGAAGGAGCAAACGCTCAAGGCCAGGCAAACCAAGAAAATGTTTATAACGCAGATTATAAAGATGTTGACCCGGAGAAAAAATAATTAAGGTTTAAGCCCCTTTATTGCCCTGGTGTGATAGAGGGGCCGAAGAATTAAGTTAAGAGGGTGAAATGAGTTTGTCAGACAATAAAAGAGATTATTATGATGTTCTGGGGGTTTCGAAGGGCGCCTCGGATGATGAAATAAAAAAAGCATACAGGAAGCTTGCAAAGAAGTATCATCCTGATTTAAACCAAGGCGACAAAACAGCAGAACAAAAATTCAAAGAAGTTAACGAAGCTTACGACGTTCTTTCAGATAAAACAAAACGCGGCAGATACGACCAATTTGGCCATGCAGGAACCGACCCTAACTTTGGCGGAGGTGGCGCCGGAGGATTCGGTGGATATTATTCTGGTAGCCCTTTTGGTGATGACATTGACCTCGGAGATATTTTCGGAAGCTTTTTTGGTGGGTTTGGCGGTGGAAGGTCTCGCCGTGACAGCAATGCTCCGAAAAGAGGCTCGGACGTTGAAGTGACTGTTAACATTTCTTTCTTGGAAGCGGCTAAAGGCTGCACTAAAAAAGTTTTTTACGAACACGTTGATTCTTGTTCGAAATGTTCGGGAACAGGCGCAAAACCCGGCACTTCTTCGAAAACTTGCACGGCTTGCGGAGGAAAAGGCCAGATAACTATGAATCAAAAGACGCCTTTTGGAATCATGCAAACTTCGAGAACCTGCGAAAAATGCGGCGGCTCGGGAACTGTTATTGAATCTCCGTGTGAATTTTGCGGCGGCAGAGGAAAAGTTCGCTCCAAAAAAGAAATCGAAGTTAACATTCCTGCGGGAATCAGCAGCAGGCAAATTCTTAACGTTAGCGGTAGAGGAGATGCCGGCAAAAACGGTGGTGAACCCGGTGATTTGCACCTTTACATAAACGTTGCTGCACATCCGTTTTTCGAGCGCAGAGACTATGATGTTTGGTGCGAAATTCCTATCACTTTTTCTCAAGCGGCTCTTGGCGCTGATGTTTTGGTTCCAACGATTGATGGAAAAGTTGAGTGTCATATTCACGAAGGAACTCAAAATGGAGATGTTTTCAAGCTCAAAGGCAAAGGAATACCGAAACTTCATGGCCGTGGCAATGGTGACCAGTATGTTAAAGTGCATATTGAAGTGCCGAGAAACTTGACTTCATACCAAAAAAAGGCTCTTGGTGAGTTTGAAAAAACTTTATCTGAAAAGAATTATCAAAAAAGAAAGAGTTTTTTTGACAGAATAAAAAATTTATTTTAAACGCAATTTCTTCTCAAATCCCGGAACTTTGCGGGTTGCAGGGGTGATTATTTGAAAGTATTTTTAATAAAGAAAACCAAAAAATAATTAAAAAATCTGCTTTTATATATTAATTCAAAAAATATAAATATTATAATTGACTATGCAGTATAAATTAATTAGAATAATATCTATAAACATTTTTTTGGGAGGATTTTGATGGACGATAGTTTTTCATCTGATATTGTAACATTAGTTGATGATGAGGGAATTGAAAGAGAATTTGAAGTTTTAGATTATATCGAAAATTCTCGCGGAAGGTTTTATGCTTTAATGCCTAATTTCGAACTTCCTGACGAAGAACTCAACGATGGAGGAACTTACTTTATTTTTGAAATAGTCGAGGAAAAAGGCGAAGAACAACTCGTTGAAGTTGACGACGATTTACTCCTTGATGAACTTTCAGAAGAATTCGAAAGAAGACTCGGCAGCATTTAATTTTATAAACTATGATTTTTCTGCTTAATTCGCGGACTGTACCCAAATAACCCTACAAGACTTAATAGGGAGCTTGATATTGTATAGGATTGCATGCCTCTTGGCTTTGCCAAATGAAGGAAGCGTGAGAATACGGTGATAGCACCCACCTGCTAAATGTGGCAGGTTATTAAGGGTACGATACGGTTAAGCGGATTTTTTATAGAAAAAATTTATTATAAAAGAATTAAAAAATATTTAAGATGCTAATTTTAAGAATGAAAATTATACATTAAAATACTTGCTTAATATATATATTTGTGATACACTTACAATTAGTTGAAAGCTTAAGTTTTTGGAGGAAGTTTTTATTAGTGGCTACTATTGATATTATTATATTGTCTATTTTTGCTGTTTTTGCATTTTTCGGGTTTAAACACGGAATGATAAAATCATTGCTTTTTTTGCTTAATTCTGTTGTTTCGTGGCTTTTTTCGGCTTATTTATCGAAAATTTTGTCGCAATTTGTTTACGCGAAATTCGTTGAGCCGTCAATCTTGGAAGCATTTTCAAACGGAAAAGCTGTTAGTGCAAAAGTGATTTTGGATAAAATCCCGGAATTTTTAGTTAAAGCTTTGCCTGGATTCGGAATAACACTCGGCAAAATCACTCATATTATAAATAGTGTAAGTAAAGAAGCTTTGCCGGGCGAAATATCTCGCGCGTTAATGCCCGTTATAACTGAAATTTTAAAGTCAACATTTTTAGGAATAATTCTTGTTTTAGTGTTGTTGGTAGGCAGGGCGTTAATAAAATTAATCTTGAAAATGTTTAAGTTAAAAGTGCTTAATTACAGCGATAAAATAATGGGAGGAATCCTTGGACTTCTTAAAGGCTATGCAGTAGTTTTAGCAATTTTATGCATGGTTAAAGTATTGATTCCTTTCGGAGTAGTAAATAATTTGCAAAGTTACGTTAATAAATCTTTGCCAGATAGTGTGATTTTTAGCAAAATTTACAATAACAATCCTTTTTATACAGTTCTAAAAAAGGTTTAAATGCCAAATTAAACGGGAGGTGCAAAGTCAAAGATGAACAAAGAAATTTCTAAAAATTTAACCATTCCAAATATTTTGTCTTTTTTCAGAATATTAATTTTATTGCCTTTTATTTTTTATGTTAATAATGAAAATTATGTGGCAGCGGGGATAGTTTTAGTTATTTCTGGGCTGACGGATCTTTTTGACGGCTTTTTAGCTAGAAGCCTTGGGCAGATAACTCGTTTGGGCGAAATGCTTGATCCTACGGCTGATAAGCTCACTTTGATGACTGTGATGATATGTGCAAGCATGAAGTTTCCCAAAATTTTCCCGTTTATGCTGCTTTTGATTCTTAAAGAAGTTTCAATGTTAATCGCAGGTGCTGTTTTGCTAAAATGCAAAAAAAATCCTCCGCCATCAAAATGGTATGGAAAGGTTTCAACAGTAGTATTTTATTTTTCGATAATAATTATTATTGGAGTAAAAGCAATTTGGAATATTGATATTCAGGCTCTGGATATTTTCCTTATGTCGCTCACTTCAATTTGTATGTTTTATTCACTTGGAAGATATTTTAAAATTTTTCTTTCGCTTATAAATTGTAGAGAAAATTAGATATTTAAGGAGTAACATTATTATGCTATGTTCAAGGTGTAAAAAGAGGGCAGCAGTGATTTTTATGTCTCTGGGTGGAGATGTAAACAGCGCACAGGGGCTTTGCATGCCTTGCGCACAAGAAGTCGGTGCAGGCCCTCTCAAAGATATTATTAGTAAAATGGGCGTTTCTGAGCAAGAGTTCAAAGATATGCAAGAAAAAATTTCGGAAGCTATAAAGGAAGTTCCTGAGCTTGAAAGTCAGCCAGAAGAAATAATTGAAAATGAAGGCTTTTCAAGCGGCGGACCGATGATTAAAGATTTGTTTTCTAACATTCTTTTTCCTGATAGAAACGCTGATTCTTTTGGCGATGCTTATAGTAAAGATGATAAAAAATCAGATAAGACTCAAAAGAGAGTTAAAAGAAAAAATTTAGATCTTTACTGCACGAATTTAACTGCAAAAGCTAAGAGCGGTGAGCTCGACAGAGTCATTGGCCGTGATAAAGAAATTAACAGGGCAATTCAAATTTTGTGCAGAAGAAGCAAAAATAACCCCTGTTTGATCGGTGAACCCGGTGTCGGAAAAACCGCCATTGCTGAGGGTTTAGCCATTAGAATAAACGATGGAAATGTTCCTTACAGGCTTCAAGGCAAAGAAATTCAGCTTTTGGATCTCACTGCTCTTGTTGCTGGAACTCAGTTTAGGGGCCAGTTCGAAAGCCGTATTAAGGGCCTTGTTGATGAGGTTAAAAAAAGCGGAAACGTTATACTCTTCATTGATGAGGTTCACAATCTCGTTGGAACTGGCGATTCTGAAGGTTCGATGAGTGCGGCAAATATTTTAAAACCTGCGCTTTCAAGGGGTGAAATTCAAGTAATAGGCGCTACCACTTTTGATGAATACAGAAAACACATTGAAAAAGACAGCGCACTTGAAAGAAGATTCCAATCGATTAAAGTTGAAGAACCTTCGATAGATCAAACGGTTGAAATTTTGTGCGGTGTTAAGGATTATTATGAAAACCACCACAGAGTGAAGATATCCGATAGGCTTATAAAAAGTTTGGTTGTTCTTTCTGAAAGGTATATAACCGATAGATTCTTGCCCGACAAAGCAATCGACCTCATGGACGAAGCCTGCACTTGTGCGGCACTTGGGAATAAATCACTTTCTGAATATGATAAACTTTCTGAAAAAGTTAAGAATTTACAATCTGAAAAAGAGAAGATTTTAGCTTCTGGTGAGCAAACTGACTATGAAAAATTAGCAGAAATAAAATGCGAAATTGCAAAATTTGAAGAAAAAATTGAAAAATTAAAACCCGAAGCTTTGGGTGCTGTTGTTACGCATGATGACATTGCAAAAGTGATTGAGCTTTGGACGGGAATACCTTCTTCGAAAATTGAAGAACAAGAATTCAGCAAACTTGAATTTTTGGAAGATGAACTTAAAAAGAAAGTTATCGGCCAAGATGAAGCGGTTCACCAAGTGGCAGCAGCTATCAGGAGAAATAGAGTTCAAATCAGCCCTCGCAGAAGGCCTGCATCTTTCATTTTTGCGGGTTCTACAGGCGTTGGAAAAACCGAACTTGTTAAAGTTCTTGCAAACGAGCTTTTCGATTCTCCTGATGCTCTTATAAGGCTTGACATGTCGGAATATATGGAAAAGCATTCGGCATCGAAGATTGTTGGTTCTCCTCCGGGTTATGTTGGTTATGATGAAGCTGGTCAATTAACTGAAAAAGTTCGTCAAAAGCCATACTCTGTTGTGCTTCTTGATGAAATTGAAAAAGCCCATCCTGATGTTATGAACATTCTTCTTCAAATTCTTGATGAAGGAAAGATCACCGATTCTCATGGTAGGCAGGTTAATTTTGAAAACACTGTTATTGTGATGACTTCAAATGCGGGAAGTGACAAAAGAGGCGATGCTCTTGGCTTTGGAACTACTCAAAAGTCATTTTCTAAAGCAAAAACCATGAAAGCACTAAGAGAATTTTTAAAACCGGAATTTCTAAGTCGTTTAGATGAAATTATAGTATTTAATGAATTAACCGAAAAAGATTTTGTTAAAATTGCAGCAATTATGCTTGATGAATATAAACAGTCTTTAGGCGAGCATAATATCGGATTTAGCTATGATGAAAAGGCGCTTGAACTTTTGGCCAAGAAATCTATCGGCGGAAAGAGCGGTGCAAGGGATCTTCGCAATCTTATTCGCAAAGAAGTGGAAGACAAAATTTCGCTTTTGATAGTCAAAAAAGGCAGCTTTGATGTTGGTGACATTTCTCTTACTGCCGAAGAAGATGACCTTGAAATTAAAGTTGATAATTTTAAAAATGATGTTTGAGGTGAATTTGAGTGAAGTGTCCATTTTGCAATTATGAAGACACAAAAGTGGTGGAATCGAGGTGCGCGGGGCACAGAGTGAGGCGCAGGCGTGAGTGTGAAAACTGTTTGAAGCGGTTTACGACCTATGAAGCGGTTGAACACATGCCATTGATGGTTGTGAAGCGTGATGATTCCAGGGAACAATTTAGCCGTAAGAAAATTTTTGACGGGCTTTTCAAAGCTTGTGAAAAAAGACCAGTTTCAATGACTGAAATTGAGCAAATTGTTCAAAATATTGAGGCTTCTGTTGAAACATCTTTGGATCGTGAGGTAACGTCGTCCATGATAGGAGACCTGTGTATGCAACAGCTCCGCGAAAAAGATGAAGTGGCATATATAAGATTTGCCTCGGTTTACAGGGAATTTAAAGACGTGGAATCGTTTATGGAAGAATTGAAAACGTTTTTAGACGAAAGGGATTAAAAATTTGAGCTCAGGCTTTTTGGCTTGAGCATTTTTTGTTTAAAATTTTATTTTTATTGATTTTTGTGCTTTAGGTTAAACGCTATAAATTCTTTAAATCTTTATTTGTATCTCTGCTTCCGTGTTCTTTCATAAACCACCAACCACATTTTGGGCATCCATGGCGGTCTCCGGGGGTTGCAGTTTGTTCTTCTCAGCTATAGTCGCAGTTTTTGCATTGAAACTTGTAAGTTTCTGCAGTAGTTTATCTTGCACCTTCTGAAATGAGTTCTGATTCTCTTTTGTATAATTTTTCCATGATTATACCTCCTAAATAGATTTTAGTTTAGTTAATAAATGTAACTATCTCAACTGAGATATATTTGAAAATATATCATTTTGATGTCAATACTAATTCTTATATTTTGCATACAAATGGATATAATTCTGATATCAATGTGAATTGAAATGAGGTGTAAATATGGGAAATTACTATACGCCATTTTCTTTGAGGATATCAGAAGACTTAATGTCTAAAATCAAGTCTATTGCCAAATGTAACAAAAGGTCGGCGAATAAAGAACTTGAATTTATCATTGAAAATTATGTCAAAAGATATGAAAACGAAAACGGAGAAATTGACGTTGAAATCGGGAAAGAATATCAATAAAAAATCCCCAAGCCGGCTTGACTTGGGGAAATAATTATTCCACGGTTACTGATTTTGCTAAATTCCTTGGTTTGTCTATGTCGCATCCTCTTAAGTTTGCAACGTGGTAAGAAAGAATTTGAAGCGGAATTACAGCGAGGGAAGGAAGAAGCATTGGGATTGAGTTCGGAATTGAAATTACTTCGTCCGAAACTTTTTTCAGTGTTTCTTCGTTTTCTTCCGTTGTCACTGAAAGAATTGTTGCGCCTCTTGATTTAACTTCTCTTATATTGCTAACGAGTTTGTCGAGAAGTCTTTCTTGGGTTGAAAGTGCGATGAGAAGGGTGTTTTCGTCAACGAGCGAGATGGTTCCGTGCTTGAGTTCGCCTGCTGCATATGCTTCAGAATGAATATACGAAATTTCTTTTAATTTCAGCGAGCCTTCCATGCAGACTGCATAGTCAACGTTTCTTCCAATGAAGAATATTTTTTCGTATTCATAGCATTTTTTGGCAACGGATAAAATTTCTTCATTTTTTTCTAGTATAACTGATATTTTGCTTGAAATTTCTTTTAAATTATCTATTATTTTTTTGAATTCTTCTTCTGAAAGATTTCTCATCAAAACGCCTAATTTAAGCGTCAAAAGGTAGAATGCTACTAGCTGTGCGCTGTAAGCTTTTGTGGTTGCAACGGCTATTTCGGGGCCGGCATAAGTGTAAATTACGTCGTCGGATTCGTTTGCAATTGTGCTTCCCATAACGTTTACAACAGAAAGAACTCTTGCACCCTTTGCTTTTGCTTCGCGAAGAGCTGCGATGCTGTCGGCTGTTTCGCCCGATTGACTTATAATTATAACCAAAGTGTTTTTGTCAACGATTGGATTGCGATATCTAAATTCAGAAGCAATGTCAACTTCAATTGACTTTCTTAAAACATCTTCCATGAAATATTTCACAGCGCATCCAACATGATAAGCCGAACCGCAGGCAACAATTGAAATTTTATTCAAATTTTTTAAATATTCTTCTGAAAATTCAATGTTATCAAGATTTAAATCATATCCGTCTAAACGAGGCGAAATAGTTGCATTGATTACGTCCGGT
Organism: uncultured Eubacteriales bacterium; assembly: GCA_934726435.1. Lineage (GTDB taxonomy): Bacteria > Bacillota > Clostridia > Oscillospirales > Acutalibacteraceae > UMGS1491. The sequence goes on along the minus strand of CAKVDR010000004.1, from coordinate 3,675 downwards.
TGTTCCATTATTTCTTTGAGCATAAAGTGGTCGTAACCATTCTTTTCAGCGGCATCTATTTGCCAATCAATCGTTGTGATTTCTTTTTTTTGCGGGTTGCCATCAAAATCAAGGATTTCAAATCCTTCAGATTTAATTACAGCCATTTGGCCGCTTGAAAGTCTGCAAATATCACGAGTTTTTGCAAGCATTGCAGGAATGCCGGAAGCTATGTAATTTTCATTTTCGCCAATTCCAACGATAAGTGGAATTTCTTTGCAAGCAGCAATGAGAGTGTCAGGGTCATTCTTGCAAATGATTCCAAGAGAAAATGCGCCTTTGAGCATCTTAACAGTTTCTTTGACAGTTTCTAAAAAATCGCCGTTGTAAAGGCTGCTAAGAAGCTGAACCACAACTTCGCTGTCTGTTTCGGAAACAAAAGAGTAACCCTTTTTGATTAAATTTTCTTTTATTTCTATGTAATTTTCAATGATTCCGTTATGAACAAGCGCAAAGTTACCGCATGAAGACATATGTGGGTGGGCGTTAATGTCCGAAGGAACGCCGTGAGTTGCCCATCTGGTATGACCTATACCTATGTGGGAGCTAAAATCAGGCGTTTCTTTTACTATGTCTTCAACTACTTTAAGTCTGCCTTTTTTCTTTATGAGTTTAATTTTATCTTCTGAATTTATTGCTATTCCCGAAGAGTCGTAGCCTCTGTATTCGAGCTTTTCAAGCCCTTGCAACAAAAAAGGAACTGCATTTCCTTTTCCTATATATCCAACTATTCCACACATCTGTGTTTTCCTCCTTAAAAATATAAATGAAATAAAAAATCACAAATTCCATTATATTATTTTAATTTGTATATTTCAAATTATATTACATTTTTGCCCATAATAGTATGATTATAAAAATTTTATCCCGTCTGTGAAGGTTTTAGAGATAAAAAATTCAATTTCAGGGAACTTTAACGCCAGTTTTTCTTTAAGCGGTTTGATAATCACGTTTTCGCTTTTAAAATGCCCGGCATCAACTATTTGAATTCCAAATGAGTTAGCTTTTAAAATGTCGCTGTGCTTTATTTCGCCTGTAACAAAAGCGTCAGCTCCCACAGTGAAAACATCCTCGATCAAACTTCCGCCAGAACCCGAGCAAACGGCAACTTTCTTGATTTCTTTTCCCGTTTCGGTGTATCTAAGACCGTCGCAAAGCAAATTTTCTTTAACAAACTCTGCGAATTTGCCGCAATTCATAGCTTTTTCTAAATCGCCTACTAAACCTAGGGGATAAGAATTTTCGAAAGTAAGCGCCTTGAGCCCTGAAAGTTTAAGAGACTTTGCAAGCTCGAAATTAACGCCTTCTTCGGCAACATCGAGGTTCGTGTGCGCACAAATTGCGTTTATTTCATTTTTTATGAGATTTGCAACTGGGCTTTTGAAATCAACATTTTTTATTGCTTTGAAAATTACAGGGTGATGGCTGATTATCAAATTCGCGCCGATACTCGCGGCTTCACAGCAAACGTCGTTAGTTATATCGAGCGACAGAAGAACCTTTTTAACTTCTTTTTCGAAATTTCCCGCCAAAAGGCCTGTGTTATCATAGCTCATCGAAGAATCAAAAGGTGCAATTTTGTTTAAAAAGTCATAAATTTCTTTTACTGTAATCATTTTGAATTCCTGCTTTCTAAAATGTTTTCGAGCTGGGCAATTAACTTAGAATAGTAATTTTTTTCTTCCGTTTCGTTTTTAGCATTGGCGCCTTTTTTACGGTTTTGAAGATCATGAAGTTGCTTTTTAATGTAACAAACCGAAGGTTCATTTTCAGCTTTTAAATTCCCGATGTATTTTTCCAAATCCGTGAGATTATAAGCCTTGCCGGTGAAGCTAGTTTTTATCACGACGTAGCTTTTACCCATGCAATTTACTGCTTCTTCGTTTTCGGTTTCATAGCCGCTTTTCGCGAGGTAAATTCTTAAATCTTTTTCGTGGTTCATCGGCTGCAAAATGAATTTTTTATTAATTTTGTTTTTCCAGGTGCAGTTTTCGAGAATTTCACTTATCAAAATTCCACCCATCCCTGCGATGATTACTTCGTCCGCTTCGTTTTCTTTTATATTTTCAAGCCCATTTGAAAGTCTCGTTTCAATTTTTTCTTCAAGGCCGAATTTTTTAATATTCTTTTTTGCATTTTCGAGCGGTCCTTCACGCAAATCGCACGCAATGGCATGAGTTACCTTGTTTTCCTTTATAAGATAAATAGGCAAGTAAGCGTGGTCAGTTCCAACATCGGCTATTTTGCTGCCCTTTTCAACCATAGACCCACATTTTTTAAGGCGCTCGGTTATATTTATATTCTTTTCCATAGTTTTACCTTTTGTTTTGGTTTGATTTTATAGTGAGTAGCTAACTTTTTTAAATAACATATAATCCACCACTCGGTTTTGAGCCGGGCGATGGATTACAAGCTAAGAAAAAAGCTACGAACTTAGCCGTAGCTTTCATTTTTTGTACCGCTTTAAATTATTCAGCAGATTCTTCTTCCTTCATTTTTGCAAAGCATTCGCTGCAATATACAGGACGGTCTTCGCGTGGTTTAAATGGTACTTTTGCTTCTCCACCGCAAGAAGCGCATTGAGCTGTGAAAATTTCACGTTCTCCGCCTTGTCTTAAAGCACGTTTGCGTGCGTCACGGCAGTTTTTGCATCTTTGTGGTTCGTTTGTAAAACCTTTTTCAGCATAAAATTCCTGTTCACCTTGTGTGAAAACGAATTCATTTCCGCATTCTTTGCAGACTAAAGTTTTGTCTTCGTACATGAGACATACCTCACTTTATAAAAATAAATTTTGCCCTAGGACGGACTTGCACCGACACCTCTGAATATGAACAACGCTCTACTATGCTAAGCTACTCGGGCACGATTATACAAGTAAACAAATTATACAGGCATATAAAAAATAAGTCAATAATTTTTATATGAAATTGTGAAATCTAAATAACTCACAAGGGTGTTTTACTATGGCTAGCTTGTACATATTGACAGTATCTAAAGTGTCGTTTGAAAATTTTAGAATAATTTATATAATATTTGGTTTAAAAAATGTTATCTCCAGTCTAAATATTATATCTGTCCGCTCACGGTGATGGTTGTAATTCCAGGTTTTACCGAAATTAGTCCTGTTATATTATTTTGAATGAATTTTGCAGCGGGAATTGAAATATTAAGTTCTGAATTTGCGCTCGGAATGGTTAAATTTCCATCTATATATGAAAATTGTGTTGTTTGCAAGTCGTTTGAATCAAGTTTCGCGCTAATGTTTGCAGGCGAAGGCGAGAGGGTGTCAGTCAGCACGACGTTAGTTGCATCTGTGTTACCATAATTATATAAGGAAAAACTATAAGTTATTTTTTCGCCAGCAAGCACAGGGTTCGGGCTCATGTTTTTGATTATTTTTATGTCCGCGCTGTTTTTAACTTTCACTGTTGAAGAAGCTTCTTTAATGTCAGAAAGGTTCTCGGATGTCACCGTTACGGTGTTTGTTATTTCGGAATTCAAAGCAAGCGGAGAAAACTCGTTTGTAATAGTTTTGTAAATTATTAGAGCGGTCGATTTCGCCGGGATGCTTTTAAATTTGAATTCTATTTTGTTTTGCAGGGTGGTTGGGGTTAAATTTGAGCTGAATTTTCCTG
>CAKVDR010000003.1 GCA_934726435.1 uncultured Eubacteriales bacterium | reverse complement strand
ATCTTCATCCGGGCAGCCACACCGGCCAAGGAACCGAAACAGGCATAAAACAAATCTCTGACGCGCTAAATTACGCGCTGAAAGAAGACCAAAAAACCACGGTTTTGCTAGAAACCATGGCGGGTAAAGGAAGCGAAATCGGCGGGAAATTCGAAGAAATAGCACAGATAATAAAAACCGTGAATTTAAAAGAAAAAGTTGGCGTTTGCCTTGACACTTGCCACGTTTTCGACGGCGGCTATGACATTGCAGAGAATCTTGAAAAAGTCCTTGAGCAGTTTGATGAAATAATCGGCATTTCAAAACTAAAAGTAATTCATTTGAACGACAGTAAAAATGCTCTTGGTAGCAAAAAAGACAGGCACGAGCAAATCGGCAAAGGCATGATCGGCCTTGAAAATTTGATAAATATAACGAATAACAAATATCTTAAAGATCTTGTTTTCATCTTAGAAACTCCTCAAGAAAGCTTAGAAGGTTACGCACAGGAAATAAAGCTGATAAAGTCTAAATATAAGGACTAAAATTATGACGGAAAAAAACAAAAATCAAGAATACAAAGGTGGGAAACTAAGCGAAGCTGTCGTTGCTGCGCTTGGCCCTTTTTTCGAAAAATTAAGCGCAAATGGAATAAAAAAGACCGTAAGTGACTTTGCCCCGGGGATAAACCTGGATAAATTTGTGCTTGAAAAAATAAAGTCTCAGCTTTCAAAGCACAGAGTCATCGAGCTTGATAATATTTATCTTGACAAAGTTGAAATTCAATATCGCGGCGACGGGATTCAAATAGAGCCCTCAGGAGCTTTGAGATTTTTAATCCGAAAAATAACCATAACCGACGAGCAAATTCTTAACTCCTTTGAAAGCATACTTCATCAAATTGAAGAAAAATATATCAAAAACAACGAATATATAATAAATAAAATAGACGAAATAATAGTCAGCCTTTCCGGCACAGGAATTTACAAACCGAAAAACTCCAAAGAAAAAACCCTTTATGATTTCGCTATGAAAATCCTGCTTAATTATTATGAACTAAGCAGCAAAAAAACTCCGAAATGGATGAACACAGCGATTGAAAATATTGGTAAGGGTGAATTTTTAAGCTCGTGGATTGAAATTTTGATTGATTATATTTCGGAAGTAATTGCGGACGTAAGCGAGAATATTTTCGTTAATTTTAAAGTCACGTTTGACTCATTGATGGTTAGAATAGTGCTTAACAAAAAAACTAATAAAGGCCAAATTTCAAGCCTCATGAAAATGCTTAACATAGACGTTAAAAAAATTATTTACAGCTTTGCAAAAAGCTACATAAGCCCGAGCTTCACTAAGGGAATCGGTGAAATTTTGGCGGATATTGCAAGCTCGCTTTTAAGCACTGTAGATTCTGAAAATAAATCGAAAATAAGCAGCAAACCCTTTAATATAACCATCGCTCCGGGAGAAGATTTCGAAACTCAAAGATCCTTCACATGGCAAACAAATGAAACCGAAAGCGAAAGCTTCATTGAATATTCTTACGAAAAAGATTTAACTCAAAGCACCAAGGTGAAAGCTCAAAGCGTCACTGTTCCAAAGGCGTTTCCTTTTATAAATCTAGGGCTCATAGCCGGCTACAAAACACAAAACCTCAAAAAACACTCGGCAGTTCTTAAAAACTTGGAACCCGGAACAGTTTACTACAAAATAACCACTCAAAGCGGCGAAGAAACGCCCGTTTACAGCTTCGAAGTTAAAGAAAAAACAAATTCTTCAAATATAATGATTTTTGCTGATTCTCAAGGCATGACAAAACAAGATTACGAAGTTTTTTCGGAAGTTATGGACACAGCTTTTGAAAATAACAAAACAGATTTTATGGTTCACTTGGGAGATTTCGTTGACGACGGCAACAATGAAGAATACTGGAACTGGCTGCTTTCTTCGGTTCACTGGAAAGGAAATATTTGTGTTCCGCTTGCAGGAAATCACGAAGCAAGAAAAAGCGCCGTTGCGATAAAAGCGGGCGTTGAAAACTCGATAATCGGGCACTTTAACGTTAAAAACCTCCCACCGCAAGACACTTCAAAAGGAATTTATTATTCCTTCGAGCATGGTAGCGCAACTTTTGTGGTTCTTAACACTAATTTTTCAGATTCCGGCCTCGGTGAGGCTCAATACAACTTCGCGCTTGAGACTTTGAAAAATTCAAAAAATAAATGGAAGATAATTTTCACGCATAAGTCACCTTATTCAAACGGCCCGCATTGCAAAGATTCAGACGTTAAAAAAATAGCAAATCAAATCGATGAGCTTGCATATTTAGGCGGCGCGGACGTTATTTTCGGTGGGCATGACCACGTTTATGTAAGAACTAAAATCCTTTCTTGCAAAAAAATAGTTGGCAGCGAAGAATACTCGAAAAAAGACACAGTTTACACAAACCCTTTAGGCACAGTTTTCGTTGTTCCGGGAACTTCCGGAGTAAAAAATTATGCTCAAAAGCCGGATATTAAACTCCCGGCTGAAAAAATCTTGAGCCCTGAAGGGCCGGTTTACTCCGTGCTTAAAATTAACGAAAACGAGCTTAAATTCGAAGCTTTTCTCGTAAATTCAAATGATAAAAGCAGCAAAATGATTGATTCTTTTGCAATAAAAAAAGAAAGTAAAAACAAAAACAGCAAATATGTTTCGAAATTAATAAATTCGATTCCTGATATGCCTTGGCTTGACGACGGCAGTAAACTTGAGAAAATAAAAGCTATTTACGAAAATTTAAGTTACCACGAAAAAATAAAAGTCAAAAACTCTGACGAACTCTTCAAAGCAATTAAAATCAGAAAAAATTACTCCAAAATAACAGCCGGAAGAATCTGCAGAGTAAAAACCAAAAAAGAATTTTTGGCGGCTTTTAAAAATCCTAAAGTTGGAACAATAATTGCCGAGGGTGAAGAAATTAAATTCGGCAAAAACTTCATAAAAAACACACATCTTAATGTAACTCGACCCCTATGCATAAGAGGAACCGCAAAACTAGGCCACATTAATTTCACAGTTGAAAAAGGAATGGTGCTTGTTCTGGCGGATAATATTTGCCTAGATAACACAAGAAAATTCGGCAGACTTTGCAATGATAACATAATAGAAATTTTGGATGATTGTGCACTTATAATAAACGATTTTGCTTCTGTTAATTCGTTTTTCGGGGGTAACTATAAAGAAAAAGGAATAAAAATAATTGGTGAAAATTGCCGTGTTTACCTTGGTAGCTCAAGCACTAATTTCGTAAAAAACGGCTTTTTGGAAGCTCTTAATTTAGATTCCAAAATCTTTATTACTGCAGGCAAATATCTTTCACTAGGCGAAACTTTCGCTGTCAACTGCAAGCTTGAAATCACTTCAGGTTTCATAAGAAGCATAAAAGGCTTTGAAAATTCCGAAATAAATATTTCCTCCGGTATTATTGGAGAAAAAAATAATGTTAAATACCCTATTCCGATAAAATCAAACGGGAAAATAACCATTATTTCAGGCAAAATAAGAGCTAAAAATGGCACCAGCATAGCAGTTACTGAATCGGGTAGCTGCAAAATTAAAAAATCAAATTTAGGAAGCTACATTGATATCTCAGGTGAAATTTTGTATAATTAAACTAAGAAGTTTAAAAAATTAGGAGGCAATTAATGATTAAAGGCTACAGACATCTTGATTCCAAAAGTGTAAAAAAGATTATGTTTCATGAAAAGCTCAAAACATTTATGAAAAAAACATTCAAATGGTGGATGATAATCGCCGGAATTTTATTACTCTTCGTCATTTGGCTCATTTCTTTCTATCTAACACTGGATAAACTCGAAACCCCCGGCAAAAAAAAAATAACAGGTCAAAGTGCAAATTTCAAAACAATTTCTAACCAAGATGACACTGCAAATTTAAACGAACTAAGCAAAAAAGAGCTTGAAAGAGAATCTAAAAAAGAGCAAAGTATTTCTGATTCCACTAAAGAAAAAGACTATGAATTTGACCCCGATTTTTATGATTTTGGCAGCTGGAATAAATCTTGCAGCACAGAGCTTTTAGTAGTTAACAGCAAAAATAAACTCCCTGCAGATTTTAAACCCGAAACTAAAAACTGCCGCGGCAAAGAAGTTAGTGTTATTATGGCCGATGATCTCGAAAAAATGATCTGCGACGCCAAAAAAGAAGGAATTTCACTCTGGATTTCTTCAGGCTACAGGAGCATAGACTATCAAACGAGACTTTTTAATAGGCAAATTGACCGCGAAAAATCAAAGGAAGTTATAACCGATGAAGAAGCTGAAAAAAGAGCTGCAAAAGTAGTAGCAAAACCTTACACAAGCGAGCACAACACAGGATTAGCAATTGACTTTAATGGTGTTTCAAATGATTTTTACAAAACAAAAGAATACAAATGGCTAATGGATAACGCCCATAAATACGGCTTTATTGAAAGATATCAAAAAAAGTGGAAAAGCAAAACCGGAGTAATCTATGAGCCTTGGCATTTTAGGTATGTGGGCAAAAAACACGCTCCTCTCATAAAAGAGACAGGCCTTTGCCTTGAAGATTACGTTAAAATTAACTTGATAGAAAATAAATCGGAGGAAGACTTATTATGAACTCAACAGTAAGAACAAGATTTGCACCTAGTCCAACAGGATATATGCATATTGGAAACTTAAGAACAGCACTTTATGAATATTTAATTTCAAAATCTCAAAACGGGAAATTTATTCTAAGAATTGAAGACACCGACAGAAACAGATTAGTGGAAGGCGCCGAAGAAGTAATTTACAGAACTTTAGAAACCGTTGGGCTTAAATACGACGAAGGCCCGGACATCGGCGGAGATTACGGCCCCTACAGGCAAAGCGAAAGAAAAGGGAACTATTTGAAATACGCCGAAAAACTCGTTTCACTCGGCAAAGCCTACTACTGCTTTTGTGAAAAAAGCGATGATGAAGAAGAGCACGCTTCAGGCCACACAGACAAATGCAGGGACCTGCCTGAAGAAGAAGTGAAAAAACTTTTAAACGAAAAGAAGAAATTCGTTATAAGGCAAAAAATGCCGAAAGAAGGCTCAACATATTTCGATGACGTTGTTTTCGGAAGAGTTGAAATTGAAAACAAAGAGCTTGAAGATCAAATTTTAATTAAAAGCGACGGCTACCCGACTTACAACTTTGCGAACGTAATTGATGACTACGAAATGAAAATAACCCACGTTGTAAGAGGAAGTGAATATCTTTCTTCAACGCCAAAATACAATCTTCTTTATGAAGCATTCGGCTGGGAAATTCCAACTTACGTTCATTTGCCTTTAATCATGGGCAAAAACGAAGATGGCACAACCTCTAAGCTTTCAAAACGCCACGGAGCGGTGAGCTTTGAAGATTTATTAAAAAAAGGCTACCTGCCTGAAGCAATAATAAACTACATAGCGTTTTTAGGCTGGTGCCCAGATAGCAACCAAGAAATTTTCTCGCTAGAAGAACTTGAAAAAGAATTTTCGGCCGAAAGAATAAGCAAATCTCCCTCAATTTTCGACTATAAAAAGCTTGATTGGTTCAACGCTGAATACATTCGCGCAAAATCAAAAGAAGAATTCTTGAAGTTAAGTCTGCCATATATTCAAAAAGTAATCAGAAAAGAATCAGTAAACAAAGAAAAAATCGCAGAGCTCTTGCAAAGCAGGATTTCAGTTCTCGAAGAAATCCCGGAAATAATCGAATTTTTCGAAACTCAGCCGGAATACGATATCGAACTTTTCAGGAATAAAAAAAGCAAAAGCACACCCGAAACTTCGCTCGAAATATTAAAAAGTATCCAAAATGAGCTTGAAGCCACAACTTCATGGGATTATGAAACACTTCACGAAATTTTGATAAACTTTGCGGTTAAAAATGAGCTTAAAAACGCGATAGTAATGTGGCCGGTGAGAATTGCTGTTTCGGGCAAAACTGTAACTCCCGGCGGCGCGATTGAAATCTTGGAAATCTTGGGCAAAGAAGAATCTTTAAGAAGAATTCAGGAAGCGATCAAAAAACTTGAAAATAAATAATTTTAGAAAGAGTGATTTTTTAAATGGATTTAAATTCCGAAAAAATGGGAAATTTCATATTTGAAGATATTAAAAAAGATATTTCCGCAGGCGGCAGATTTGCCGGCAAAACCGTTCACACAAGGTTCCCACCCGAACCAAATGGTTACCTTCACATCGGGCATGCAAAAGCAATTTGCATAAATTTTGGTGCGGCTAAAACCTTCGGCGGAATTTGCAACCTTCGAATGGACGACACTAATCCTTCGAAAGAAGACGTGGAATATGTTGAATCAATCAAAAAAGACGTTAAATGGCTCGGCTTTGACTGGGAAGACCGCTTTTACTACGCTTCGGATTACTTTGAAGAAATGTTCGAAAATGCTTGCAAATTAATCGATAAAGGCCTTGCCTACGTTTGTGAGCTTAGTGCTGAAGAAGTTAAAGCAAACCGCGGAGATGCCTCTCACCCGGCAGTAAGCCCTTACAGAGACAGGCCAATAGCCGAAAACAAAGATCTATTTTTAAAAATGAAAAACGGTGAATTCGAAACCGGCAAAATGACCCTGAGAGCTAAAATAGACCTTAATTCAGGGAACTTCAACATGCGCGACCCGGTTATTTACCGAATTAACAAAGCACACCACCACAAGCAAGGAAACAAATGGTGCATCTACCCTATGTATGACTACGCACATCCAATCGAAGATGCCCTCGAAGGAATAACTCATTCGCTTTGCTCGCTTGAATTCGAAGATCACCGCCCGCTTTATGAATGGGTTGTAAACAACATGGAAATAGAATCAAAACCGCGCCAAATTGAATTTGCAAGGCTTAACATCAACAACACTGTGATGAGCAAAAGAAAGCTCAGAATGCTCGTTGAAGAGGGCAAAGTCGACGGATGGGATGACCCAAGACTCCCAACCTTAGGAGGCTTACGCCGCAGAGGTTACACCCCCGCATCAATAAGAAACTTCTGCGAAAAAATCGGCGTTTCGAAGGTTACAAGCACGGTTGAATATTCATTTTTAGAGCACTGCCTAAGAGAAGACCTAAACTTGAAAGCAAAAAGAATCATGGCGGTTTTAAACCCGGTTAAACTCATCATAACCAACTACCCCGAAGGCAAAGAAGAATTCTTTGAAATTGAAAACAACCCGAACGATGAATCAGCTGGAACTAGAAAAGTGAGATTTTCAAGAGAAGCTTACATCGAAGAATCCGATTTCATGGAAGAGCCCGTTAAAGGCTACTTCAGAATGTTCCCAGGAAATGAAGTAAGGCTGAAATCAGCCTATGTCGTTAAATGCACAGGCTGCAAAAAAGACGAAAACGGAAAACTCTTGGAAGTTTACGCTGAATATGACGAAACATCAGCAGGAGGCAACCCCGCAGACGGCAGGAAAGTTAAAGGAACAATCCAATGGGTTGACGCTAAATCTTGCGCAGACATCACCGTTAACCTTTATGAAAATCTTTTTAACTGCGAAAACCCCGAACAAAATGAAGATTTGATGGCAACTTTGAATGAAAATTCTCTAGAAGTTAAAAAGAATTGCAAAGCCGAGGAAAACATTAAAACCGCTAAAATAGGCGATTCTTACCAGTTCATGAGAATCGGATACTTCTGCCCTGACTGCAAGAATTTTTCTGAAGATAACTTTGTTTTCAATAAAAGTGTTGGCCTTAAAGACGGGTTTAAGAAAAAATAAAAACTAAAAGTTGACTTATATTAATTGTTTTGATAGTATCTTGATAGATAAATATGTTGAAAATAAATAAATGGGGAGGAAAAACCGATGTTTAATTCTAAAAAAACAAAAGCCCTGGCATTATTAGCAAATTTAATTTTCGGTGCACTCTCGTCAAGCACTGCTCTCGCAGCTAATCCTTCGGATGTTTCTTCAAATTCGCCTTCGGAAGTAACTCAATTCATCATAGATGATGCCGGCACACTCAAATCTTACAAAGGGAATTCATCAAAAGTAACTTTGCCTGAAGGAATCAAAAAAATTGCTTTCGGAACATTCAAAAACAGAAAAGAAATCGAAGAAATCACCTTGCCTGAAAGCCTCGAAATAATCGATGACTATGCCTTTTATTCCTGCACTTCACTTAAGAGTATAACTATTCCAAAGAATGTTAAAAGCATCGGTTGCCTAGCGTTTGGCAGTTGTGAAAATTGCAAAAATATAAAAATCGGTGAAAAACTTGAATTAATTAAAAAATTTGCTTTTTTGGGATGCAAGAATTTAAGAAACATAACAGTTAAAGATGAAAATCCGAATTTTTCAAGTTATCAAGGGATGCTCTACAACAAAGATTTTTCCGATTTAAAAATTTGCCCGCAAGCAACTGAAAAAGAAATAACGCTTCATGAAAATACCAGAACTATTTCAAGTTATGCGTTTCAAGGTTGTGAAAATCTTGAAAAAATTTCAAAAAAGGGTAATGAACCGATTTCGATTTACGATGCAGCTTTTCAAGATTGCAAAAATTTGAAATACATTGATTTCGAAGAAAAAATTGATTTCATAGGTCCTGGAGTGTTCACAAATTGCATAGCACTTAAAAAATTCACTATCGGCGAAAAAGTTAAATCTATTGGAAGTTCAGTATTTCTAGGATGCAATTCACTTAAAAAACTAATCGTTAAAGCAACCAACCTTGAAATCGGCCACAAAATTTTTGAATCCTGCTCTCAAATGATTTCAGTACTGGCAGATAAAAACTCCACCATAGCAGATTATGTTAGAAAACACACAAAAAACTTAATCTTAAAATAAAACCAAAATATTAAAACCACGCTCGTTTGAAGCGTGGCTATTTTTTTATTCAGTTTCATAAATAAATTTTTTAAGATCTTTTTTAGCTTTATCGGTATCTTTAATTGCAAGAACCATTTTCTTTTCATGGGTTTCGTCTCTAACGTTATCGTCAGTTGGCAAACGGAATTCTTGCATTTCATAGCCAAGATAAGTCGGAGAAGCCTTTGCGAGTCTTGTTACTTCAGAAGGTTTAAAATTCGTTGTTATCATTGGCCCAAGAACTGAAATCATTTCAGTCATTTTAGCAACACTCGAACGTTTAAGAGCTTCAAAAATCGCTTTCATAACATCTCTTTGGCGTGAGGTTCTGTCATAATCTGAGCCTTTACTATTACGATTTCTTGAATGATGAAGCGCCTGCAAACCGGTAAGGTGTTTAATTCCTGCACCTTTTAAGGTGTGTTCATCCCCCGAATATTTATTAATGTAAGCGCACTCGGCAGCAGTAAGCTCCATGTCAATTCCACCAAGCAAATCAACTATTTTCGCAAAACCTTCAAAGTCAACACAAACGTATCTGTCTATTAAAACACCAAAATTCTTTTGAACCGTGTCGATTGTAAGTTTTGATCCACCATAAGCATAAGCTGCGTTCATGCGGTCTTTACCATATTTTGGAATATCAACCCACAAATCCCTCATAATTGAAGTTACTTTTATTTTTTTGCTTCTTGTGTTAAGCGAAAGCACCATCAGAGAGTCGCTTCTCCCGTGGTCACCTGTGGACATCGAATCGCTTCCTATAAGCATAACATTTAAAACCATATTATCATTCAAAAGCCCGAGTTCTTTGGCTTCTTTTTTGATTTCTTGAGTAGTTTCGGGTTCAACTTCTTCATAATTAAAAGAATGTAAAGTTTGATAACCGTAAATCATTGCACCACCGATAATACCCAAACACAAGAAAAATAAAAATGAAAGTATCCTTAAAACCGGAATTCTGCTTCTTCTTACTTTTTTCTTTTCAGAAGAATATATGTCAACATATTTATTGTTTCCTAAACCATTTTTATTTCTGCTGGAATATTCTTCATTCGAATTATTCATTTTTTCCCCCATAAACTATGTTTTCACAACTTCCATTTTAAATTATTATTAATTTTTTTTCAAGGAAAACTATTTTGAAGTGTAAAGCGCAACGGCAGTTCTGTTGGGTAATTTAAGAATAGACCCTGCAGTGAGCATATCGTTAATATCAAGTCCGTTAAAGCTTGCAACAGCCGTCACAAACTTTTCGTCTTTATAATAATCATTGCAAATCGAGGTTATGGTGTCACCATTTTGAACTATATAATCTTCATACTGAATATCAAGTCCAGGGCTAAGAACTATATCCGCAGATTTAACTTCTCCCGTTTGATTGTCAACATTTTCAGTTGAAACAGTTTTATCAGATTCATCTTGAGTATCACCCGTATAATTAACTCCTCCGATTGAAACCATAGTCGGCGCAGTACCCGCGTTTTGGCCTTCATTTAGTTTATTATAAACAAGATAAATAGCACCCAAAGCAATAACCGAAGCAGTTGAAATCTTGGATATTTTAGCTATTTTGTCTTTTCTAAGGTTAAGCTGGTATTTAATATAAGAAAGCCAAGAACTATTCATCGAGATTCTCTCAGCTCTTTTAAGTTCTACCGTCATTTGAGGAATCGAACTATAAACTCCTCTTTTGCACTTATCAACAACTATATGAAGTTCTTTATTAAATTTAGCTTGTACCTCAGTTTCTAGAAAAATACAAATAACCTGTGCGATATTCTGGAAAATTAAATTTAAACTTTTTGATTCATCACTGTATTTATCCATGTTATGCAAATCATAAATAAAATGAACATTTTTTTCTTCATCAACTCTTATATTTTCCGGCTCAGAAAGACAGCCTAGAATGCACCTGGGGAATCGATAAATGCTTTCAAAGTAAATTAAAATACTTTCAAGAATCTTGCATCTTTCGTTGAAATGTGACGTATTAAGGGTTTTGCTGTATTTTTTGGTTATGTTATCTTCTTGGAAATAAGTAAACACGGCGTAAAATTTTTCATTTTCAACAAAGAAATCGACAAAATCTTTCGGCTTTTCCGGTGAATTAAACATGTTAAAAAGTATTTTAAATTTTTCTAAATTTTCGTTATTGTAAGAAAATTCATTAAGAATAAAAAAATTTTCGAGCTTTTTTTCACCTTTGTAAGCAACCAAAATTTTAAGACCTTCGCCCTCAAAAAGCGACGCCATTGAGACATAATCTAAGCTTTTGTTGATATTAGACATGTATTTCTCACACCTCGTTTTGAAAAAATAAATAAATAAAACATTTTTTATAACACTTGACTCGATTATTCTATAATAATATACTATATTAAACAAGTCAATTAAAAAAGTAAAATCACAAAATCTGAAAATATTTGTATAGTTTATATATTTTTCAGAAAAACAACATAAATACAGTGATTTTGCTTGAAATAAAAAATAATGTGAGGGGATTGTATGGAAAAGAAAGTTAATGTTGAAAAAAACCTAACCAAGTTTGCAAATTTCATTTCTCAGCCAAAAGTTAAATACGGCATAATGATTGTTTTCTTGATAGTTTTCTCTTTTATAGTTCAGTATTTCGTCAACAGACCAAATTTCGGAACATTTTTGAGTTCAGACATGGACCCTTCAAGCAATGTTTACATTTTGGGCGTAGACGAAAATAAAGACACCTACAAAATAACAAAAGTTTCCCCCAGCGGCGCAACGAAATTTCAAATAAATCTGGAAAAATCCGACGATAAAAGTGCATATGTCTACAGCAACCTTGAAGTTGACTCAAAAGGCAACTTTTATTTCGTCAAACAAAAAAAGAATTTAAATGCTCCCGCCGCGGATAAGTCTTTATATCCAACATTGAGCGAAACCGTTTTGATGTATGACACTAACGGCAACTACATCAAACAAATAGCTGCTACAGATTTTTCGAAAGATGCTAATCCTCCAACCGAGCCTTACATTCGCAAAATTCAAATAGTTGAGCAGAAATTAACGATTTTAACCTGCGAAAACAACACTTATAGCATCATCACCGCAGACCCACTCACAAACGAAAGCCCAAGGAAAATTAAAAGTTTCACAGTTGAAACAAGCGCTGCAACAACAAGCCAAAGCTACGAATGGGTTAGCGACATGAGCGTTCTTTCAACCGGAAGAATTTACTATTCAACCTTAAACGGTGAGCTTTATGCAACAAACAACGAAGGAACCTTTGAAAATTGCTCGAATATTTTAAGCAAAAAGCCTTTCCAAATCGTTGGAATGAGCGTTGACTCAAACGACAACCTTTATTTCAGCGATTGCGTTAACGGCAAATTCTACAAGTTAAACACTCAAAGCGGAATGCTCCAAAACCTTTATGACCTCGACAGCGAACTTTCGACAGGCCTAAACGTGAAAATGAAAGACGTTCGCACAATTAAAACAATTTCATCAAATGACTACTACGCTGCATCAAAAGCATTTGATAAAGCTTACCACGTTAGATTTGGTGCAGATCAAAACCGCATAGTTGCAGATTTAAGAGGGGCTCTCTTCCCTTGGGGATATTTAATTATGATAGGCGTTATGGTTGCAGGAGCTGCTCTTTATTTCGGATTTAGATTCCTTTTGAAAACTGAAATAACAAGGATTCCTCTGGCAGTTAGAATAACTGCAATGTTCCTTCCTGCATTTTTCATTTCAATGGGTGTTTTGATTTTCGTTAATACGAGTGACGGCGTTAAAGAATACATGAGTGTGCTCGCAACCAACCAAGAAAGAGCCGCAAAAACCGCCGCAAATATCATAAACGGCAGTGAATTTTCAAACCTTAACCATATTTCAGGTTACATGAATTCAGACTATTTGAAAATCAAAGATGAACTTCAACAAGGCTACAAAGAAGCCTCGATAAACATAGGCGACACGAGCGACTACTTAGTAACTTACATTGAAAGCTACGGCAAACTTTACACAACAATTAACACAAAATATAGCGTAAACTCAGAATCTTATGATAAATTAAAATACACTTCACCCGATATGATCCCGCTAAATTATGCACTCGTTGACTACTTGCTCGAAGAGGACGAAAACGAAGCAATCTACAAAGCTTGGTCAACTCTTTCAGACACCAAAAATAATGCAGAATCCTACCACGCAAACTTCCGTGATGTTTACGGCAATATTTCGGCAAGTTTTGTTCCCATTAAAGACAGCAAAGGCGCAGTAGTTGGAATGGTTGGAAACTTCCTCGATGAAGACATCCACACAACCCGCGAATTCACGCAAATATTCAAGCATTCTTCAGCGCTTATAATCGTAATAACAGTTCTGATTGGAATTTTCGCTTGTTTCGTTATCGCATGGTGTTTAAGACCTCTTAAAAAGATCGAAAAAGCAATCGACAGCATGAGCAAAGGCAAGTGGGACACAAGAATAAGAGTAACCACAAAAGACGAACTCGCAGACGTTGCTCAAACATTTAATTTAATGTCTGAAAAAATACAGCGATATACTTCAAACCTAATCAAACTTAATAAAGAATATTTAAGATATGTTCCGCAAGAAATTTTTAAATTAATAGACAAAGAAAAAATCACGCAAGTTGAGCTTCACTCACACAAAGTAGTAAACATGAATGTGGTTTACATCAGTTTCAATGTTTCTTGCAAAGGCTGCTTTGATTTCGAAAAAGAAAATGAAGTCTTCAGCGCAGTTAACAAAAGTTACGAAGAGCTTTTTAAAGTGGTTGAAAACAACAACGGCATTGTTCAAACATTCACAGGCCTTGACGCAATAATCTTCTTCCCTGGTAGCTTCATCGATGCCCTTAGCGCTTCGATACAATTCAAAGAAGTGGATTTGCCTGAAGAAATTAAAAGCAGAATGAACATAACCTTGGGTTCGGGCGAAGTTTTAATCGGTGTTTCAGGAAATGAAGACCGCAGAGGAGTTATTGCAATTTCGGATGAAATCATGCAGCTTTTCAACATCGACAGCAGAATAAAGCTGCTTGGAATAAACCACGTTGCAACAGGAAATATAATAAATTCACTAAACGAAAATGTTCCGTTTACCTATAGATACATCGGCCGTGCAGCAAGCCCGGTTGACACCGATTCGGAAGATATTTACCAAATAATCGATGGCACTGAAAATAAATACGCAAAAGACCTTTACCTCTCAACGAAAGAAACATTTGAAAACGGCATTAAACTATTCATGAATTCAGAATTTGAAAAAGCACGAAAAGTATTTGCAGAAGTGCTAAGAGTAAATGAAAAAGACAAAGTAAGCATAAAATACTTGATGCTATGCGACGAAGAATTAAACAAACTTGAGAAAAGCCCCGATGCCGGAAAATATTTCACCGGTTGCATTATATAAATTTAAAGAATAGGACGGATATGAATGTTTAAAGGTATAATTTCAAGAGTTTCAACAATGATTCAAACTCAACTTGCCGCAATGACCACATTCTTGGTCCGGCTGCAAAATACGGCAAACAATGCGGTTCAATTCATTCAGCAAAAAATTCAAAAGTTCTTTCAAAATATCATGGCGCGCCCCAGAAGCAAAAAAAATTACTGGCAATTTTTCGGAATTTATTTTTCAAAAAGATTCGTGTGCATGAGCATTATAGGAATTGGCGTTGTGGGTTACTTTTTGGTCTACTACGCCGTACCCTGGGCTGAAGGAAAAGTCTGGACGGCAAATTTAAGGCTTGACACACTCAAATATTCCAAATTCACAGGCAGAGTCAGAGTTTTTGACACTTCTGATAAACTTGTTTTTGAAGGCAATTTGGAAAAAGGTGCCCCAAAAGGAATCGGAATTCAATATGATTCCCAAGGCAGAGTAATTTACAAAGGAAACTTCGAAGGCGGAAAATACAGCGGCGATGGCGAACTTTATAATTCCGAAGGTATTTTAACTTACACAGGTAACTTCGCAAACAATCTTTACAACGGCGAAGGCAAACTTTATAACAACATTGGCAAATTAATCTACGACGGTAATTTTGCAGTTGGCCAACGCTCCGGAATGGGCTCAGAATACGACCCTGACACAGGCCTTAAAAAATTCTACGGTCAGCATGAAAACAACGTTTTAAACGGCAATGCAGTGGAATTTAACAGCGACGGCAAAACAATCCACTACGAAGGCAACTTTAAAGATGGCGTTTACGGCGGTGAGGGTAAGCTTTACAACGGAACAGCGCTGCAATATGCCGGCAACTTTGAAAGAGGAGTATACAACGGCACTGGCAACCTTTAT
The DNA here is from genome assembly GCA_934726435.1 of uncultured Eubacteriales bacterium. Classification (GTDB taxonomy): domain Bacteria; phylum Bacillota; class Clostridia; order Oscillospirales; family Acutalibacteraceae; genus UMGS1491. Next base: position 19,443 of record CAKVDR010000003.1, on the reverse strand, counting down.
GACCTTGACACAGGCTCAGTGGTTTACTCCGGAGAATTTAAAGACGGTGTTTACGACGGAAAAGGAAGCCTCTATGACACCTCAACTTCAGTTATTATTTACTCTGGCGAATTTTCAAAAGGAAAACGCCAAGGCAAAGGTACTTCTTACGACAAACTCGGCTCAGAACTATTCTCAGGAGATTTCCGCTCTGATAGCATTGACTACATTGCTTACCTTGGAAAATCCCCAGATGATGTTGCTTCTGAATTCGGTCAAGAAACCTACAAAACTGAAACAAACGGCAAGATGATCGTAACTTACCGCAACCTTGACGCTTCGATAGTGTTTAAAGTTGACAGCGAAAAAGGAGAATATGTTTGCGAGAAAATTGTTCTTGGAACCAAAGAATCCTTCATGGGCTTGGGCGCAAACAGCACTGCAGTTGAAAGAAGATCCGTCATGGGTGAACCTTTCTCATCAATTAACTACTCTTGCCCAGATTACTACAAAACCGTTTTCTCACATCTTGGAATCAATATTAACAACGTCAAATCAATTCCTTGCGACAAATATATTCTTGATAATTACTTCATAAGATTTTACTTCAATGATGGACGCACGGAACTAAAATGCATAGAAATTTGCAGTATGTAGAATCATAAATTTGATTGTTTTAAAAAAATGTGGTATCATATTAAAAAGATATCACGTTTTTATTTTAAAAGAGTTTAGGAGGTATTATAATGACAAAACAAATGCAAAATTCGATAAACCAAATTTTTGAAGATAAAGAACTTTCAAAAAAATTAATAAAACTTGAAACCATAAATGAAATATTCGAGCTTTTTAAAAGCCTTGACAGCAGTATTTCAAAAGAAGATTTTGAAGAAGGAATAAATGAGATGATAGAAAAATCTGGAGAAAAGTTAACAGACGAAACTTTAAGTGCAGTTTCCGGCGGAACGTTCAGCGATAAAATAAAAAAACCACTTGCAGCCACGTTGGCAGCACTTTCTCTTGGAAGTGCACCCATTCAAGCAGCACCAAAAACCAAAAATAAAGCCACGAAAATAATCTCGACAACACTTTTGACATTGCTGGGAGTTACATCAGCCTCTGTGCTCGGAGCAACAATTTACTATTTAATAAACAACCACGAAAAATTAGATAAATCTAAAACTCAAAAAATTTATTATGAAATATTAAAAAACTTAAACGAAGAACAAATCGAAGAAACATGCAAAAAATTCAAAAATACCTTATTAAGAGATAGTAGCACAAGCAATACACTCAATAATTTCTTCATTGAAAAACAAATCGAACCGCAAACTTTGAGCCTAAAAGAAATAAGAAGCTTGCTTTTTAACAAAGAATTTTTCAATTTAATTCCTCTATATATTTTGCACCACATTTTTCCCCAGGAAATCGAATCTGAAATTCGAAAAATACTGCAAGACAAAAAAACAGATTTTGATAAAACACCCCAACCGAACAAACCGCTAAAACAAAACTTATCTTCTTTTAAGGGTCTTCCAAATGTTGGCTTTTCTTGCCATCTTAATGCAGCTTTGCAGCTTGTTCGCCAAATTCCTGAAATTAAAAACGGAAACTTAAAAGAAAATGGCAATGACAAAATAAAACATCTCAATAATTTGATGAAAATTATTAACACCAGCACTGGCACAACTTCAGACGATAAATTAACAAACGAACTAAGGAGTTTTATTTCTATTCTCTACCCCGGCCAAAGCGGATTACAGCAAGATGCCAGCGAAACTTTGACTAAATTGGATTTACCTTACAATTCACTTGGCATCAGCATTATTACAACAGAAAATATTAGCAGCGACATCACAAAAGCAGAGGAAAACCCTTTTATTCTGCATGGCTGCGAAATTAAAGATGCAAACTACAAAATTTTTTGCACTCCAAATAAAGGAAACAACAGTATCCCTCAAACTTACAAATCAAACGGCAAAGAATTCGAACTCAAATGCATAGTTTGCCATTTGGGAGAAAATAACGAAGGTCACTACTATGCTTATTCAAAAGATGAAAATGGAGTATGGTACGAATGCAATGATAGTCGCATCACAGAAACAAATTTCGAAAATATAAAAAATTATTCAGAAAACGCCACAATGTTTCTTTATTCAAAGAAAAACTAAAGCTTCTTTTTTAGAAGCTTTTTTAATGCTTGCGGCCAACCACACAGTGATTTATAATAAAAATAAAAAGAGGTTTTTTAGTGAAAAAGGTTGAAATAAGGTACTCAAAAATACTTGAAAAATTCCCTCGAGAGTTCATACTCTTGCAAGGCTCAGGGTGCTTTTGGAAAAAATGCAAATTCTGCGACTATTTCGAAGATGTAAGCGAAGACCCTTTTAAATTAAACTCCAAAGTAATTGAGAAAATAACAGGCGAATTCGGAGTTTTAGACGTTATAAATTCGGGTTCTGCAATGGAACTTGATGACAAAACCTTGGATTTAATTTATAAAAAATGCCTTGAAAAAAACATAAAAGAGCTTTGGTTCGAAGTCCACTGGGCTTACAGAAACAAGCTTGAAAAATTTGCAGAAAAATTCAAAGGAATAAAAGTTAAATTCAGAACAGGGATAGAAACATTTAATGGCAAGCTAAGATCCAGCTGGAACAAAGGCATCCCGGAAGACATCACCGCAGAAGACGTTTCAAAATATTTCAGCAGCGTTTGCCTGCTCGTTGGCGTTAAGGGCCAAAAATTCGAAACCATAAAAAACGACATTGAACTTGCAAAAAAATATTTCGAAAGATTCACCGTTAGCGTTTTCGTTAAAAATTCAACGAGAATTTCACCCGACCCAATTTTAATAGGGAAGTTCATCAAAGAAATTTACCCCCAAATTAAAAACGACCGCCAGATTGACATATTAATAAGCAACACAGACCTCGGAGTGGGGTGAAAAAGTGGAAGATTTTAACTTTTTAGTTGACGAAAACTCGCACGGAACAAGAATAGATAAATTTTTAAGCGAAAAATTAAACGACGTTTCGCGCTCAAGAATCCAAAAATTAATCGAAGAAGGCTATGTTAAAATAGACGGCATAGAAGCGCAGAAAAATTCAAAAATAAGCAAAAATCAAACTATTTCAGTAATAATTCCCGAAGCGAAACCACTCGAAGTTAAGCCAGAAAACATCCCGCTTGACATAGTTTACGAAGATGACGATTTGATAGTCGTTAACAAGCCAAAAGACATGGTCGTTCACCCTGCACCGGGGAATTACGACGGAACATTGGTTAATGCTCTTCTTCACCACTGCAAAGGGTCTCTTTCGGGTATAAATGGCGTTATAAGGCCGGGAATTGTTCACAGAATAGATAAAGACACCAGCGGACTTTTGATAGTTGCTAAAAACGACAAAACCCACAACGAGCTTGCAGTTCAAATAAAAAATCACAGCTTTGAAAGAGAATACGAAGCCGTGATTCATGGCTACCTTAAAAATGATTCCGGCACCGTGCGGACTTTCATCGCCAGGCACAAAATAGATAGAAAAAAAATGGCAGTTTCAGAATCATCCGGGAAACTCGCCATAACGCACTATGAAGTTATTAAAAAATATCAAAAATATTCGCACATAAAACTAAAACTCGAAACAGGAAGAACCCACCAAATAAGAGTTCACATGAGCTACCTTGGCCACCCAATTGTCGGGGACGAAGTTTACGGCAAAAGCAGAAAAAATGAGTTCCCGTTTTTAAAAGGCCAATGCCTTCACGCGAGAACTCTTGGATTTTTCCACCCTACACTCAAAAAACACATGCGATTTTCAAGCGATTTGCCGGAATATTTTCAAAAAGTTTTAAATTCTATTTCTTAACATCACTGCCGTGAAAATAATTGTAAATTTCTTTGGCGCAAGGCTCAGTTATGCTTTTAACGCTTGCGATTTCTTCTGCGGAAGCTTCGTAAATTTTCTCAATGCTTCCAAAAGCCTTTAAAAGCTCTTTTGAGCGAATTTTCCCAACACCTTTGATTTTATCAAGTTCAGAGGTTTTGACGCCCTTCTCGCGCAATTTGCGGTGGTAATTAACGGTGTAGCGATGCACTTCATCTTGAACGGAGGTTATGAACAAAAATAGCCTACCGTTATTTTTTATTTCAATTTCTTCATTTTCAGTCGTAAGCGCTCGGGTTCTGTGCTTGCGGTCTTTAACCATCCCAAAAACAGAAATATTCACCCCAAGCTCATTTAAGGCCTTTTTAGCCGCTTTAACCTGCCCAAAGCCACCATCAACTAGAATGAGCTCCGGCATTTTTTCAAAGCTTTTATCATTATTTTTAAGGCTTTGATGGCTAAACCTCCTAGTTATAACAGAATTCATAGCCGCAAAATCATCTTGCATGTAATCCATGCCAAAACGACGGTAATCTTTGCGCAGGCGTTTGCCATTTTCAAAAACTACCATTCCCGCAACACAATTTGAACCAAAAAGATTCGAAATATCATAAGCTTCGATTCTTTTCGGAATTTTTTCAAGACCAAGCAAATTTTTAAGATCTTGAAGGTAAAAATCCTCTTTCGTTTTAACCCCGCTGCTCCTTAAAAGGTTCTCGTAAGCGTTGTTTTTACACATTCGGGCAAGTTCAAACGCCTTACCTTTTTGAGGAATTTCAATTTTAACTTTCTTTTTTGCTTTTTCTGAAATTAACTTTTTTATTAATTCAAAATCTTCCACAGCACCATCTAGAATAATTTTTTTGGGGATAAATTCTTGAGTTTCATAAAATTGCTTCAAAAACTCCGTTCTGATTTCATCATCCGGCTGCTGAGTGTTTAATAGAAAGTTCTCGCTTTCGTACATATCCCCATTTTTAAACCTGAAAATCTGCACAGAAACATCGTTGTCATCCCTTGAAATAGCTATGACGTCTTGTTCTTTCACGCCATAAGAAACGACTTTTTGCTTGCTTTTTATTTTTTCAATTGCCGCTATTTTGTCTCTTATTTTAGCGGCTTTTTCAAATTGCATGTTCTCGGAGGCTTCGGCCATTTGCTTTTTAAGGTTGCTTGTAGTTTTGCTAATTCCGTTTTTAAGAAAATCTTTAATTTCAACAATAACTGCGAGATATTCTTCGTGAGAAATCGCTCTGATGCACGGCGCACTGCAACGGTTGATGTAATAATTAAGGCACGGCCTTTTCCATCTTTTACTAAGTTCACGGCTGCAATTAGGAAGCTTAAAAATTTTCGAAACTTCTTCAACGGTCTTTTTAACCGAAAAAGAACTCATATACGGCCCGATGTAAACGGCATCATCGCTGCTTTTTTGCTTCACGTAAGAAACTTTCGGCCAGGCTTCATTTGATATTTTAATATAGCTGTAACCTTTCGAATCTTTAAGCAAAATATTATATTTTGGCTGATATTTTTTTATAAGGCTGCACTCCAAAACAAGCGCTTCGAATTCACTATCGGTAATTATATATTCAAAGTTTTCAACATTTTCCACCATTTTTTCTACTTTTAAACATTTTTCATGTTCAAAAAGGAAATAAGAAGATACTCTATTCTTTAAATTCTTAGCTTTACCGACGTAAATTATTTCTCCCTCACTGTTCTTCATAAGGTAAACCCCCGGGGAGTTAGGAAGGGTTTTGCATTTTTCGTTTAAATTCAAATAAATATTATTCATAACAGCTTTAGTATTACCACAAAGGATCTAATTTTTCAAATAAAAAAGAACCTCCTGAAAAAATCAGAAGATTCATGGCTTTAAACAAATCCTATTTGTTTACTGCATCTTTAAGTGCTTTACCTGCTTTAAAAGCCGGTGAATTGCTTGCAGGAATGGTAATAGCATTGCCTGTACGTGGATCGCGGCCTGCGCGTTGTTCACGTCTGCGAACTTCAAAGCTTCCGAATCCTACGAGTTGAACTTTGTCTCCTGAAACTAATGCTTCAGTAACAGATTCAATGAATGCTGCAACTGCTTTTTCAGCATCTTTCTTTGAAAGTTCACTTTTTTCTGCAATTTTAGCAATTAACTCAGATCTATTCATACAGATGTCCCCCAAGTTTTTATTTTTTATATCAAAAATACCAAAAATAGGTAGTTTCTGAATGCATATTAATGTTACTACAGATTATTTCTATTTGCAAGCGACAATTTACATAAAAACTCATTTTTGAATATTTCGCTCGAATTATGGAGAGCGGTTTCAGCGTCAATCCCCAGTAATCTTGCGATTTCTGAGACAGAAAAAATCAAATCTCCAAATTCTTTTTCATAAAATTCTTTTCGTCTTCCCAAAATTAAAGTTTCAAGATAATGTAGTCTTTCGAACGCTTCATTGAAGGCCTCACCTACCGAAAACACGCCAAAATTGAGCCTTGCAGCCCTTTCTTGAATTTTTCTCGCTTCAATTAAGGCCGGCATAACAGTTTTTTCCGTTTGGTCATTTTGACCAAAACCCCTAATCCTTGATAAATTAGGTCTACGTTGAGGCATGCTGTAAACATTACTTTCTGCACTTTTTTCAAATGCAAGATGAGGATATTTCTCCAAAATTTTCTCGCAGGCACTATTTACAACATCATCAAAAGAGAAATTTCCCTCTTCCTCTTCAATGCTTGAATGCTGCATTATTTGCAAAAGAATGTCCCCTAGCTCCTCTTTGAGCAATTCGCTGTCTTGCATATCTATGGCTTCCAAAACCTCATAAGCTTCTTTTATCAAATTAGATCTTATGCTCGCATGTTTTTGAGTCTTGTCCAATTTGAAGCCTTCAGAGAATTTTAGTGTTCTGATGAGCTTTGCAAGATCTTCGGCTGAATACTTACGTCTGTGGACTGGCTCCATACTTATCACTGCCCTTCTAAACGTCTTAAAATGTAAATTTTTTCAAGTTTTTACATTTATTCCCATATTAACTCATCATTCCAAATTTTTCAAGTACTTTTATTATTTTTTTACATTTTGGAATAGTAGCTAAATCTTTTGAAGTAACAGTTTTCGTCAAAAACAGTGCAAAAACATAAGCAACCGCAGCTAAAGCTATTGCAATAACCGTTGCAAGTTTGTAAGGAATAACCAGCGCCATCAAGCCTTGAGAGGCCCACGCAGTGGCTCCGCAAACTAAAGCACACAAAAGTGGCTTTAAAAACACGCCGGTAAAATCAAGCGAGACTTTCGTCTGCCTTTTGAGAGAAAAAAGAGTAACCGCGCAAACAAACAGGTAGCAAATGAGCGTGCCTATTCCTGCGCCTTGAATGTTAATTTCAGGAATTCCAACCAGAATATAATTAAGAGCAATTTTCATAACAACTCCCGCAGCAAGGGCTTTGAGCGGAATATCAGCTCTTCCCACAGCTTGCAAGGTGCTGCAAATTGGTGTTCCGATTGCAACAAAAATAATTCCAAGAGCATAAATGCTCATGATGTGCGAAGAAATAATAACTTCTTCAGCACTTTTGTTCTTGCCAAAGGTGTTATAAATTAAATCCATAATAGGAAGTGAAAGAACCGACATTCCAATTCCAATTGGCAAAGAAACAATGCTTGTAACTTTTAAAACAGTTTCTATACTGCTTTTAATTTTTTCTTTAACGCCGCTGACCCAAGCTGAGGTAACATTTGGCAGTGCACTTATGGCAAAACCCTGAGTGATAGTCGGCAGAACCATTGCAACTGTGTTCATGTATCCAAAACATCCAAGCAAAAAGATATGAACCTTCCCTGCTTTAACGGTTTGTTCAGGTATCAAACTGCCGTAAACCTTCAATAACGCTTCAGGCGTTGAGGTCATTATATCATTAAGCCTTGTTTGAATCAAGGTGGAATCTATAGCTGAGGCCACATTCATGATAATTGCACCTAAAGCAACAGGGATAGAAATGCTAAGAAGCATCTTCATGATTTTTCTAACGGGGTAAGGTTTCGGTGCCTCTTTTAATTCTTCAGGCGTAATGCCGTCACCGCTGATTTTGAATTTAATAAGCATGTAAAGATATCCTGCGACTGAACCGAGCGTTATTCCAACAACCGCTGCAGCCGAAACCCAAGGCAAAATCGCAAGTTTTGCGGCCTCTTTCGTTTCATAAGCCGTACCGAAAACCGTGCCGAATTTTTGGAATTCACTCATCCCGTAAGAAACCGTGAGCCAAGAAAGGCTTATTCCGAAAATAACTTTGCCGAAAGCTTCAATTATCTCTGAAACAGCAGTCGGAATCATATTTCTGAGGCCTTCATAGTAGCCTTTGTAAATTGAAATAAGGCAAGAAAAGAAAATAGTTGGTGCAAGAGCTAAAAGCGAGTAAAGCGAACCCGGAGCATTAACAAGCTGGACGTAATAAAATGAGCCGAAAATCATTAAAAGCGAGCCGAAAAGACCCGTTGCCATAAAAAGCGGAATAGAAATTTTGTGCATGAGTTTAACATCTTTGTAGCGCCCTTGGGTCATGTAGCCTGAAACCATTCTTGAAATAGCAATGGGCAAACCTGCCGTTGCAAGCGCGTGAATCGGGCTATACATATTGTAAGCCGTGGTGAAATAACCAAACCCCACCCCTCCTAAAATATAAGAAAGCGGAATTTTAAAAGCCGCTCCGGCAAGTTTAACTATGAACATTCCAATAGTCATAATCAGTGCGCCGGCCGCGAAAGAGTGGTTAACCTTTTTTTCAGGTTTTGTTTTTGAAGTAGTATTCATTTTGCATTTTCCTTTACTAAACAAACATATTTTTCAATTTAGAATTATATCATATGCTTATTTGAAATAATACCGATTTTTTTCATAAATAATCCTCCCGAACAAAGCGAGAGGACTAATTTTTTAAAGTATTATGCAAACAAGGCCGTTGCAACCTTCGTTTATTATTCTTTCGATGGTTTCTTTGATTTTTTCTCTTGCGTCAGGCGGCATACGATAAAGCTTGTTGTGTAACCCTTCGTTCACAAGTTCATGAAGCGATTTGCCAAATATATTAGATTCCCAGATTTTCGCTGGGTTTTCTTCGAATTCACGGAGCAAATACATAACCAATTCTTCGGATTGCTGCTCTGAGCCTACGATTGGCGTTACTTCGGTTGTGATGTTTGTTTTCATCATATGAACTGACGGAGCAGAAGCCCTCAGCCTTATGCCGTATTTGCCGTTTTGTTTTATTATTTCTGGTTCATCAAGGTGCAGCTCTTCCATAGTTGGCATCACGATTCCATAGCCCGACTCTTCTACTTCATCGTATGTGCTGGCTATTCTTTCGTATTTTTGCCTTGTTTTGGCAAGTTCCATCATCGACTGCATCAAAGAACACTCATCAGAAACTTCAATTCCGGTTTTTTCGCCAAGAACTTTATAAAATAGCGCAGGGTCCAAAGTCACGGCGATTCTTGCACTGCCCGTTCCAAGGTCTATCTCGGAAATTTCAGCGCCGCTAACGTATTCGCATTCTTCAAGGCTTTGGGTTAACTTTTCAATCTCGCTTATTTTCGAAATATCTTTTGCAATATTTTTAATGCAGGAATAAACGCTGCTTCTGAGCCAGTGGTCTTTTTCAAGTGAACCAACCCATCTTGGCATGTCGATTTTAATTTCTCTGACGGGGAACTCAAAAAGAAGCTCCGCTAAAATTCTTTTAATTTCGTTTTCGTCAATTTCACTGCAATTAACAGGAACTACAGGAACACCGTATTTTTCCGAAAGACTCTGTGCAAGCATTTTAACGGTTTGAGAGTTTGGATTCGTACTGTTAAGAAGCACAATAAACGGTTTGTTTATCTCTTTAAGCTCGCTCACAACTCTTTCTTCAGCGGGCTCATACTCTGCTCTGTCAATGTCTCCTATGCTTCCGTCGCTGGTTATTACAAGCCCTATTGTTGAGTGGTCAGTGATAACTTTTTTCGTTCCGATTTCAGCCGCCATATTAAACGGGATTTCATCTTCAAACCAAGGAGTTTTAACCATTCTTGGCTGATCATCTTCAATGTATCCAAGCGCACTGGGGATGATATATCCAACGCAATCGATCATTCTTGCCTTGAAGCTTGCCGCACCGTCAACGTTAACTTCAACGGCATCTTCAGGGATGAATTTCGGTTCAGTTGTCATAATGGTGCGCCCTGCGGCAGATTGAGGAAGCTCATCGATTGCTCTTTCTTTTTGAACTTCATCAGAAATGTTCGGAATAACAAGTGTATCCATGAATTTTTTTATGAAAGTTGATTTGCCGCTGCGAACAGGGCCCACAACTCCGATGTAAATATCCCCGCCGGTTCTCGCCGAGATATCTTTGTATATATTACGTTCTTCCACTTTTTTTCCTCCTGAAAAATATTTGTTTATTGTCAAATTAATTTCTAAAAGCAGCTATTTCATAGGAATCAAAAGCATTCCGCTGTTTCTTACTCTGTCTTCCGAAAGGTCGTTTTCTTCCTTAATCATTTGCGCGCAGGTGTAATATTTTTTCGCAATATCCCAGATGTTTTCTCCACCCTCGGCATAATAAACCGTCAAAGAAGCACCATCTTTTTGAACCGTTTTGGATTCATCAGCAGAAACTTCTTTAACCATAGTGCACTTCCTGCAGGAATAAACCTGGCCGAAAAGCTCAAAAGTTAGATTTACTTCAACGCCGTTTTGGCCCGAAAGATTAAAGCTGATTTTAGCGGGAACAATGCTGCTTTCGCACTCTGCGCAAACAAGGTTGCTTTCATAAGCCTTGCTGTGAGTGAACTCTAAAATTCTTTCAACATAAACCGGTGTTTCCTCACTGTCAATCGCTAAAACGCAAACATTTGCTTTGCATTTAAACTCAAGTTTACCGTCTTCGCACGTGCAGCTGGCAGTGCAAGCGTCCACCCAAGCGTCAACAACCCCTGAAAGCGTCACATCAGAGAATTTCACAACTTCTTTGTGGTCAATTTCTTCTTTAAAATTATCAACAAGGCGGTCAATTTTAACAGGATCTGTGGAAATATCAACATCATAGTCAGTTGAATAAACGTCCGAAACAAGCGAGATATCTTTATCTTGATAAGCCATAACAGTAACTGAAAGCTTAATTTCGCATGCAATAAACGCAGCGTTTTCGTTTTCAGAGTTAATTTGCTCGTCATGGCTAAGCACAGAAGCGTTAATAACACACCTTGAATCCTCCGAAACTGAAGGAACATCAATGATTTGACTCATTGGAATTGAGTAGTTAAGAGTATCGGTATGGCCTGAAGAAATATCGTCTATGTAAAGAATTTTAACTATTATCTCGCCTTTAACTACTGTTTTGTTCGGCATGTTTTTGTAGTCGTCAACAATCACTTTAACATCAGAGTTGATAATGCTTTCAGGTGAGGGCTTGTTTTGATCCACCTCAATGGCCTCGCTGATTGAAAACTGTTGCTGGCCGATTCCCGCAAGGTTATTCACTCTCATGTCAGAAATTCTTTGCTGGATATCCTTGCCGCTAACGTTTGAAGAAATATCAATATTTTTTTTGGCGTAAACTTTGGCAGAAATTGAAAACGAACCGTGAATGTCAAGCTTCCTGGGGCTAACCGCTCGGCAGTTAACATATTCTACCTTTATAGAAACGTCCGCAACGGCATTTTCCGGGCTGCTTTTAATGTCAACCGAGCAAGAAAACGGCATAGAATTCTCGCAAGATCTTATCTTCTTGCTTTCAGCGTCAAGATAAATAGTTTTAATTTTAGCGGTGCCTTCAATATTAAGCCTGTCGCCCGAAATGCTCTTGGAGCTTATGTTAGGAATCACCCTGCATTTTAAGATTTTTTGAATATCAGGGCAGTAATCCGGCAAAGAAAAATCCATATCTACAGGGACCTCTTTACAGCCCTCGAAAACTAAATCCCTGACCGCTAGATTACTTTTGCTTACGTCATAATTCATTTTTTTAACCTCTCCTTTTACCTGCATTTATTACTAAATATTATTCGTGCACTAAGCTGTTTATTACCTTTAGAAAATTAAAGATTATTTATTTAATTTCTGTTTTCCTTGAGAATCCATTGAGTAATTTTCTTTGTAAATAATTTCTGAGATAGGTACTATTTGATAGCCTTCACCTTTTATCATGTCTATTATTTTCGGGAGTGCTTCAGGAGTATTCTTAGCGCCGTTGTGCATCAAAATTATCGAGCCGGGCTTTAATTTGCTTTTTATTCTTTTAACCATGTCATCTGGGGTCGGGTCTTTCCAGTCAAGGCTGTCAACATCCCACTGAATGCAGTGCATTTTAAGTTCGTTTGTTGATTCAACCACGCAATTGTTGTAGTCTCCGTAAGGCGGCCTGAAAAGTATTGGTCTTGGTGCTCCTGCAGCTTCGATTTTCTTGTTGCAATCTTCTATTTGAGCCAAAACTTTGTCTTTTTCCATTTTCGGAAGATGCGGGTGAGTGTTTGAGTGGTTGCCCACGTCGTGGCCTGCATCTGCGATTGCTTTTACCGATTCGGGGTATTTTTCGGCCCAAAATCCTACCAGGAAAAACGTGCTTTTAACACCTTTATCTTTCAAAATATCAAGCAAAGTTTGCGTTTGCTCGTTACCCCATGCAGCGTCAAAAGATATGCTAACAACTTTGTCTTCTCTGTCAACGCAGTAAATCGGCAGTTTTCTTTCGCTGGCCATAAAAGAAACCGTTCCGGTAAGTGCAAAAGCCCCCACAATCGCCATTGTCATGCAACCTATGATAATCATTAATTTTTTTCGGTTAAGTACAAAAACTTTCATTGTTAATCCCCCTTGGTAAAAATTTATATGTAGCTTTCAAAAAATATAGAATACTCGTTTTATTCTTCGCAGGAATTTTTTTCTTTCGGGTTTAAAAATCTCTTCTCAGCCTCGGAAACCAAAATAGGCGAAATTGCCAAAAGAGTTACGATGATCCATTGCGGCAAGCTTAGGCAAATCGTTTTGAAAAAGCCGTTAAACGCAGGCACAGCCACGGAGATAATCTGCAAAAAAATGCAGAAAATAACGGAATAAACCAGCTTTAAATTTTCAAAGATTCCCGTTTCAAAAAGAGATTTTTCGCTTTGAACGTTAAAAGCGTGCATCAGCTGGCTAAGCCCAAGAGTCGTGAACGCCATTGTTCTGCCGATTACAGGGTCGCTGGGGTCTGCATCGAAAAAGATTCTTCCAACAGTGTAAGACAGAAACCCAACCGCAGCTATGAAAAGCCCTTCGATTATAATGTTGTAAATCATGCTGCCGGAGAAAAATCCTTTTTTGTTGCCAATTGGTTTTCGTTTCATTATTTCGGGTTCGATCGGGCTAGCGCCAAGTGCAAGTGCCGGGAAGGCGTCTGTCACCATGTTTATCCACAGCAAATGGACCGCTAAAAGAGGCGTTGGAACCTTAATTAAGAACCCAAAAAGCACAACCATTACTTCGCCGATGTTAGTTGAAAGCAAGAAATGAATCGTTTTTTTAATGTTTTCAAACATTCCTCTGCCCTGCTTTATGGCTTCAACTATTGTTGCAAAGTTGTCGTCAGTTATAATCATGTCTGAAGCGGCTTTCGCGGCGTCTGTTCCGTGTTTGCCCATTGCGCAGCCAATATCCGCAGCTTTAAGCGCAGGGGCGTCATTAACGCCGTCACCCGTCATTGCAACTATCAAGTCTTTTTTCTGGAACGCTTTGATTATTCTCATCTTATGTTGGGGCGAAACCCTTGCAAAAATGGAGTATGTTTCAATTTTTTCGGCAAGTTTCTCATCTGAAAGTTCCTCAAGCTCCGGGCCTGTTATTATCTTTGAGTTTTCGTCTAAAATGCCTATTTCTTTCCCGATAGCTTTTGCCGTCAGTGCATGATCGCCGGTTATTATCACGGGTTTTATTCCTGCTTTTTTGCACTTTTTAACCGCAAGCTTTGCCTCGGGGCGCACAGGGTCTTCAATTCCTGCAAGGCCGCAAAAAACAAGCTCGTTTTCAAGCGTTTCTTCGCATTTCTCAAAAGTGTTTAAATTTTTAAAAGCGATTGCAATAATCCTCAAAGCCTCGCCGGACATTTCTTCGCTTTGCTTTTTAATTTCTCTTAAAACTTCTTCAGTCAAAGGGCAAATGCCGTTTTCGGTCTTATAAAATTTGCATTTTTTAAGAATTATATCCGGTGCACCTTTAGTTACTGAAATATAACTTTTTTCAGGTGTTTCGTGCACGGTTGTCATGAGTTTTCTTGAAGAATTAAAAGAAATTTCAAAAACTCTTTTAAATTTAGCTTCCAGGTTAGCTTTTTTAAGCCCTATTTTCATTCCTGCGGTCAAAAGCGCTTTTTCGGTTGGTTCACCTTTGATGTTCTCGCCGGTTATTATGCAGTTGTTGCAAAACATGCCGAGCTTCAAAATTTCTTTTGCGAAATTATTTTTAAAGTCTTCATGTTTAAGCGCTGACCTTAACTCTTTAACTTCCATTTTGTTCATGGTTAAAGTCCCTGTTTTGTCGGAGCATATTACTGCCGTGTGACCAAGAGTTTCAACCGCCGGCAAATTCCTGACAATCGTGTTTCTTGCTGCCATTCTTCTAACGCCCGTTGCCAAAACAATCGTAACCACTGCGGGCAAACCCTCAGGAATAGCCGCAACCGCCAAACTTATTGAAATCATCAACATTTCAATGAAATCAACATTTTGAAGCATCCCTAAAACAAAAACCAAAATGCAAATTAAAATTATGAAAATACCAAGCCGTTTTCCCGTTTTTTCTAATTTCTTACTAAGCGGAGTTTTAAAATTTTGCTCACCACTCATCAGCCCCGCAATCTTCCCAACTTGCGTGTTCATGCCAGTTTCTGTAACAATTGCTTTTGCGTGGCCTCTTGTCACGATAGTCCCTGAAAAAACCATGCTTTTCATGTCCCCGAGGGAAAGGTTTTCCCCGTTGACGGCTTTTTCACTCTTCGGGATGCTAAAAGATTCGCCCGTTAAGGCTGATTCCTCAACAAAAAAACCCGAAGCCTCACAAACTCTTGCGTCAGCGCATATGTAATCCCCCGCCTTGAGAATGAGTATATCCCCCGGGACTAACTCCTCAGAGCGCACCTTCTGACCTTTTGAATCCCTCAAAACTTTGGCACTGGGCGAAGAAAGCTTTTTAAGGGAATCTATCGCCTTTTCGGCCCTGCTTTCTTGCAAAATTCCAATAACAATATTCAAAACAACAATAAAAAGAATGATAAGCGCGTCGATGTAATCTTTCGAGCCTTTAACGAAAGAAGAAAAAAACGAAACCGCCGCAGCAACCAAAAGCGTAACTATCATAAAATCTGAAAGCTGAAGACAAAGTTTCTTTAAAAAGCTGTTTTTCTGCTCGGCTTCAAGCGTGTTTCTGCCATATTTGAGCATCCTTTTTTTAACTTCAAAGCTAGTCAGGCCCTTTTCCACATTTGAATCAAGCTTTCTAACAGCGTCATTTGCAAGCATCTGCCACCAATTCATAATTTCATCTCCAAAACGGCAATTTAAAAATCTTACTTTTTCTTTGCATACATAACTAATATATATAGACAAGTCGCCTTAGATATTACATTCTTTAAGAGCACTTGCAAAAACTTTCACAAAGGTATTTGAAAATAAAGCAAGATGTGGTAAAATGGAGTGGAAATCTCAAATTTAGGAGGAAAAAATGAAACACATTAAAACTTTAACAACAAAAGACCTCAAAAACACAGCTTTAACAGGCGGTTGCGGTGAGTGCCAGGCTTCTTGCCAAACAGCTTCAAAAGTTGACAACACCGTTAACAACCAAAAATGCGAATGCAACCACAAATAATAAAAAAAGATAGGTGAAAGTCACGGCTTTTTTCCGGCATGGTTAAAAGCCGGCAATTTTTTATGATACATAAATTTAAATTTGAAAATAATAATTTCGTGATTGACACAAACAGCGGGTCAGTCCATCTTGTTGACGATATTTCTTACGACATTTTGGATTATGTCCCCGGGACTTTTTTTGATTACACTGAGTCGTATGTTCTTAAAAAACTCAGCGATAAATACCCGCAAAAAGAAATAAAAGAAGCCTTTAATGAACTTTTTTCGCTTTACTCTGCGGGCAAGCTTTTCTCAGAAGACAGCTACCAAAAACTCGTTACCGAAGAAAAGATTTTTTCGCCTATTAAAGCCATCTGCCTTAATGTTTCACACGATTGCAACTTAAGGTGCAGCTACTGCTTTGCTTCGAAAGGCGATTTTAAATGCAAAAGGGAACTCATGAGCCTTGAAACCGCGAAAAAGGCAATTGATTTCGTTATTGCAAAGTCAGGCAACATTAAAAACCTCGAAATGGACTTCTTTGGTGGCGAACCACTAATGAACTTCGACGTCGTGAAAGAAACCGTTAAATACGCAAGGAGCCTTGAAAAGCAGCACGGCAAAAACTTTAGATTCACACTAACCACAAACGGCGTGCTCCTTGACGATGAAAAAATTGATTTCATAAACAAAGAAATTTACGATGTTGTTCTTTCGCTTGATGGCAGAAAAGAAACCAACGACAGATTTAGACTGACAAAAGTGGGAACCGGCTCTTATGACGTTGTTTTGCCAAAATTCAAAAAATTAATAGAAAAAAGAAACGGCAAAAAATATTACGTTAGAAGCACCTACACAAAAGAAAACTTAAATTTCACCGAAGACATCATGCATATTTATAACCTCGGTTTTAGTGAAATTTCAGCTGAGCCCGCCCTTGCAGGAGACGGCTTCGAGCACGCTGTAACCGAAAAAGATTTGCCGGAAATTTTAAAAGAGCACGACAAATTAACAAAAAAGCTGATTGAAATGAAAAAATCCGGTGAAAACATCAACTTTTTCAACTTCAACATCAGCTTAAACGAAGGCCCATGCATCACCAAAAGGCTCAAGGGTTGCGGCTTCGGCAATGATTATGTAGCAATTACTCCAAACGGAGACATCTACCCTTGCCACCAATTAGTCGGTGAAGAACAATTCATCATGGGCAACTTAAACGAAGGAACTTTCAACGAAAATCTTAAAAAAGAATTTTTGAAATTAACGGTTTACCACAAAGAAAAATGCAAAAAATGCTGGGCTAAATTCTATTGTTGCGGCGGTTGCAGCTCCAAGAACTACCAGTTTAACAAAGACCTCAAAAAGCCTTATGAAATGTCTTGCGAAATGCAAAAGAAAAAGATCGAGTGCGCAATTGCTTACAGCGTTTTAAGCAGCAGCGAAGAGTAAACTATTTTTTGATTTTAGCTATAGCGCTCTTTTCAAGCCTTGAAACCTGCGCCTGGCTTATTCCGATTTTGTTTGCAACTTCAATTTGAGTTTTACCTTGCAAAAATCTTAAATTAAGAATGTTTTTCTCTCTGTCGCTCAGGCAGCAAAGCGCCTGCTTGATGCAAATTTCTTCAAGCCAGTTAATATCGTCGTTTTTATCGCCAATTTGATCCATGACGTAAACTGTGTCGCCGTTATTATCTGAAAAAAGAGGCTCATCAAGGGAAATCGGTTCAACTATTGATTCAAGCGAAAGCACGATGCTTTCTTTTGGAACATCGAGTTCCGAAGCGATTTCTTCAATGGTGGGTTCTTTATTTTTTATGCTCGTTAGCCTTTCTTTAACTTGCATCGCGCGGTAAGCCAAATCACGCATCGAGCGGCTGACCCTAACTGAGTTGTTATCTCTCAGGTGCCTTCTTATTTCGCCTATAATCATCGGCACAGCATACGTTGAAAACCTAACATTTTGCGAAATATCAAAATTATCAATAGATTTAATAAGCCCAATGCACCCGACTTGAAAAAGATCTTCCAAGGTTTCGCCCCTGCCCGCAAAACGGTGAACAATGCTAAGAACAAGGCGCAAATTGCCGCTTATGAGTCTTTCCCTCGCAGGTTTATCGCCGGATTTAACCTTTTTAAGGAGCTCTGTTTTTTCTTTTTCGCTAAGAAGTTTTAAATCAGAAGTGTTTACTCCACAAATTTTCACTTTACTGTATTGCATGGCTTTTATTTCCTTTCTTTCCAAAGTTTACCATGTAATCAGTATTGGCAAAAAAACAAAACTTCATTCAATGAGTTAAAATTAATCATAATGTTTTATCCTTTTTTGAAAAAATCCTGCATAGAATTATAAAAAAATAATTTAAAAAAGGAGAAACCGGCTATCAACAGCCGCAAGAGTAAAGCTTATGAAAAATTTAAAACTCATTTTAAATTCCAAACGCAAAAATATTTTAATGGCATTTTTCTTAATAATGCTTTTCACAGTCTTTTCTAAAAGCGTTTGCGCGCTTGATGTTTCGGCTAAATCGGCAATTTTAATCTGCGCAGATTCTGGAGCAGTAATTTGGAGCAAAAATGAAACCGACCCAATGCCTATGGCAAGCACAACCAAAATAATGACTTCGCTTCTAACGCTTGAGCATGTAGCAGCGCACGGCAACAAAGAAATAGAAATAACCCCCGAGATGATTAGAGTCGAGGGCACTTCGATGGGATTAATGCAAGGAGACATCGTAACTTTGGACTCTCTAGCAAAAGGCATGCTTCTCTGCTCAGGGAACGACGCCGCAAATGCAGCTGCAATAGCAGTTTCAGGCGAAACCGAAAAATTCATAAACCTGATGAATGAAAAAGCAAAACTCCTAGGAATGAAAGACACAAAGTTTTCAACTCCTTCCGGTCTTGACAAAGACAACCACCACTCAACAGCTCACGACATGGCGCTTTTGGGAGCATATGCAATGGAAAATGAGGCCTTTGCGAAAATAGTTTCTCAAAAAAGCATGCCCGTTAAGTTCATAAACCCCTCGAAAACCGTTAACTACAAAAACCACAATAAACTTTTAAGGCTTTACCCCCACTGCATTGGAATTAAAACTGGTTTCACGAAACTGGCAGGCAGATGCCTGGTTTCTTGCGCGAATAAAAACGGCGTGAAGCTTGTTTGCGTCACGCTTAATGCCCCAAACGACTGGGATGACCACATAAGCCTTTATAACTACGGATTTGAGAATACTTTAACAAAAACTTTCGAAGAAAAAAATTTCACAGCTAAAATCGAAGTAACCGGCTGCGAAAAAACCGAAATAACCGCAGGAATCTTGGAAGATTTTTCGGTAAGCCTCAAAAAAGGGCAAGAAAACTCGGTCAAAAGAGAAGTTCAGCTCGAAAAAACTCATGCAGCACCCATAGAAAAAGGACAAATTTTAGGAAAAGTGGTATACTCTTTAGAGGGTAAACAAATCGGCGAAAACAGCATTGTGTCGCTCGAAGAAGCAAAGAGCTCAAAACCCGTTAAAAAAAGCTTTTGGAGCGGTATTTCAAGCTTTTTCGCAAAAATTTTTAAAAAATAAAGGAAAGTAAAAATGGAAAAAACAGTTCTTCAAAAATACTTGGCCGATGCGGGAATAGATTCCAGGAGAAAGTGCGCGGATTTAATCTCACAAGGCAAAGTTAGAGTAAACGGCAGAGTTGCAACTCTCGGCGCAAGAG
>CAKVDR010000002.1 GCA_934726435.1 uncultured Eubacteriales bacterium | reverse complement strand
GTATCTCTTCTTGGAATTACATAAAAAAGTGCCATCTCTAGCACTTCATGTTCATCAAATATATCTAACCCATGCAATTTATACTTGCTTTTTACTCTCTGCCTGTGGTTCTCGTGCACGTTTCCAGCTCTCTTTGCTTTTTCGTTCATTGGTATAATTTTCACTTCCTATAACTATTTGAAAAAAATGGGGGGGAAACACCTGCCAAAAGGCAGGCGATATTAAAAGTTTAATTTTTCAATTTCATTCAGCAACATTGCTCTAGGTATGTCTTCGATAATGTACTTATCTTCGGTTGCTTTTAGCAGTTCGTAATCTGCTAACGCTTCGCATTTCGCTACTTCTATTTCTTTTTCCATGATTTTTGTACATTCGTCTATTAGTGAGTTACGATTTTTAGCTTCATCGGGTGTGAGTTTTTGTCCAGTTTCAGTGCGGCTTTTTAAACTTTGTATTTTTTCATAGAGCGGTATTTTTTTGTTTCTCCAGTAACTTGCATCCACTCTAATTAAGTATAAATTTCTTTTTGAAATAATAACGTTTTGTATTATTTTTGCCATGACATTTATTTCTTCTTCAGGGTTGTTTTTTCTTATTTCTTCTATGTTTTCTATTACCTTACTTATGTCTTCTTCTCCAGACGTTTGCTTTAGTAATTGTAGTAAATTAGTTTTTATACTTTCAAATTTTTCAAATCTTGGTTTTAAACTTTTTTTAATTAGGCGTATTCCTCTAAATGTTGAATTTAAAAAGTCTATGATTAAACGTAAATATTTTTCTTTTTTAATTTCTTGTGGGATGCCATCTTCAGTGAGAATATCTCTTATTTCGTTAAGCAGGTTTCCTATGTTTATAGATTCTATTTCGCAAATTTCGCTTATATCAGCTCTTGTTATATCTTGTTCTAGACCTTTATAATTTTGCGAAGGCACAAGTAATTCAATATCTGTAGTGATTTGCGAGTAAATTCCCATGGCTCTAATCCAATGATTTATGTTTCTATCTTTTTTTAGAAGATTAGCCAGATTTGGGATTCCATTTGCAGGTTGAGGACGCATTATTAAATTGTCAAGATCTCCTTGCGTGAATTTGATGGTATCATTTATGTTATAAGCGTATTTAGATTTTGAATCCAATTTTTCTTGTGTGGCATTCACCTTAGCGCAATTTAAGATACTCATGGAAGAAAAAATTGTTAAAAATGCTGTAGAGTATGATATTGTTTTTTTAAGGTTAAATAATCTCATTGCAAGTCCTACCTTTTTGAAAATTAATTTATGTTTTCATTATATTAATAAATGATTAATTTGTCAATAAAGTTTGAGAGATTTTTATAATATTATTTTATTTTTTAAAAAAAATCACCCGCAATTTTAGCAGGTGATATCGTAAAATTATTTGCACAAAAAGTGAACGAATTTTCCAATGAGAGGTAACTTTTCGAGGAAGTTTAAAATAGTCGACCAGAAAGATTTTTTAGGTTGGGATTCTTTTTCCTCTGTTTTGGTTTCTTTGCCGGAATTATTCAATGAAGGTTTATTATTTTTATCTTTGTTTTGCGAGTTTTTAGATTGATTTTCTACAGATGCAGTTGCTTGTGGTTTTTGGTTTTCTTCAGTAGCTTTATGTTCTTCTACATCAGTTTTTTCGTCAGATTCAAGTTTGTTTTCTTCAATGTTTTCGCTAGGTTCACTTGACGCATACATTTCTTGGTCGGAACTGCCTTCCACTGGTGTATTTGCTCTTGCTACTACTTCTCCTTGTGCTTCTTTAATTTTCTCTTCTTCTATGCGGGCTCTTAGTTCTTTTTCTTCGGTTTTAAAGTTTTCATTAATATCATTAATGCCTTGTTTTTTTAACTTTTGAATTAATTTTTCATCAGTGATTTCGAAATTGCGTTTTTCAGCTTCTGCGCCAATTTCATTTAAGAAATTTTTAATTGCGAGTTTTTTGGCTTCATCGCTTTGGTTTGATGAAAGAATTTGCATAAACTCTTTGTCAGAGTTAGTTTCAAATACATGAAAAACAAATCCTTTTGTTGGTGGTATAACGCCTTCGTTGTAGTATTCATTTATGATATCGTTTTCCAGTCTAAAAAATGTATCCATACTTTTTTCTTCTGGACTATTGAAAGGAATCTTATCAGTGACTATTAAGTACAAATATCCATTGTATAAAAACTCTATAGTAGATGTTTGATTGTTTCCAATTTCTTCGTCATTGCTTTCTTCAGGTTCGGTTTTTATATTTGCTTTTGATATTGATTCTTCTTTGGCATTTTCGCTAGGTTCAGTTAATTCGGGTATTTCTTGGTGAAAATCAGATTCTACAGGTGTATGGCAAGCTTTGATTGCTTGTTGTTTTTTTTCAAACATTCCGAGTACACATTTTAAATAGTGTATTATATAATTTTTTTGCTCTTCGGGATTTGCTATTGAGAGGAATTCTCTCATTATTCCATAAGTATTCGGAATATTTTCAAATTCATGAATAACCATTTTATTTTTTGGCACGGTTTTGTCCAAAGGGTTGTTGGCCATTATTTCTTTGAATTTTTCTATAAACTGATCTACTATTTCCTTGTTTGATTTATCTTGAAGCAATTCATCATATTGGAACATAAAATTATATCCGTTGTATGAACATGCTATAAAGTTTTTTTGAATGTCATTTTCAACATTTTCTTGTGCGCCTGATTTTAAAGCATAAATTTTGGTTGAAATTGAACCACTTAGAGTTGAAAGCATGGTCAATGATGCTATTGAAGCTGATAAAGCTTTTTTAAAATTCATTGATTTCATTATATTTTCTACCTCTTTTATTAAGTATTTACATTGTTATTATATTATTAAAATATTAACATGTCAAGTGATTTTTAGTGAAAATTTTAATATGTTTTAAAAATTAAGCGATTTTGAAATATTTGAATTTACACATTTGGCAATTTAGCTTATAATCTGAGTGGGAAATCAAAATCAAAAGGTGGAAAGATTAATTTAAATGAAAAAAGTTATAGTTACTAAAAATGATGAAAATAAACGATTAGATTCATTTTTGCAAAAATTTATATATGGTATGCCAATGAGCCTTATTTATAAATACATAAGAAAGAAAAGAATTAAAATAAATGGCAAGCGAGAAAAAGAATCTTACAGATTAAAAACGGGGGATTTAATAGAGCTTTATATAAATGATGAATTTTTTGAGGATAAATCTTTTAAATGGGAATTTAAAAATAGCAGTTTTAACCTTGATGTTATTTATGAAGACGAAAATATAATAATCGTTAACAAACCGGCAGGGATGATAGTTCACCCGGATAAAGAAAAAAGTTGCGATAACCTTATAAACAGGATTAAAAATTATCTTTTCAAAAAAGGCGAATATAACCCCGAAAGCGAGAACTGTTTTGCCCCTTCGCTTGTTAACAGGATTGACAGAAATACCTCAGGGCTTGTCATTGCAGCAAAAAATGCCGCTTCACTTGCTGTTTTGAACGAAAAAATGAAAGAAAGAGAAATAAATAAATCTTACGTTTGCATAGTTCTCGGCAAAATGAGCAAAAAGTCAGATCTTTTAAAGGGTTTTCTTTTTAAAAACGAAACTGAAAACAAAGTTTACATAAGCAGCCGCAGGGAATCAGAAAATTTCAAAACGATTCTCACTAAATACGATGTTATTTCAAGTAGCGATGATTTTTCACTTTTGAAGGTAGCTCTTTTAACCGGCAGAACGCACCAAATTCGTGCGCATTTGGCATCTATCGGCCACCCGATTCTTGGAGATGGCAAATACGGCAAAAACGCGGTTAATAAATCTTTTGGGTATAAATATCAAGCATTGTGCTCTTTCAAAATAGAGTTTAATTTCGAAAAAAATGCAGGGAATCTTGAATATTTAAACGGCAAAAAAATAATTTTACCTGAAGAAAAAATTTGGTTCATTAAGGATTTTTACGAAAAGTTAAAAGTTGAAAAATCTTGAAAACATCATCATGAAGCAAACGTCAAGCCCTGATGACATAACCAGCAAAATGAGGCAATAGCCTGATTTTCTAAGATGATTTTTAAGGTTTTCTTTAATGTTTTCTTCGGTTTCTTTTGCAAGGGCGGTTTTAGCCAGTTTGAAAGAAAATTTCATGCAGTTTGCCGCGAAGAAAGTGACCGCAACGGAAGAAACGAAAATCCCGGGCAGAAGAATGAGAATATAAAAAGCAATGCCTTTGAGGCCATAAATGAGATAAAGATATCCTGCTGTGAGGCCGAGGCTAAAGCCCTTAAAAGAAATAAGAAGCGGGATGAAAAAAGTTCCAAGGCATGAAAACGCAGAGAATTCCAAAAGAATTGCAAATGAGCCAAGCATTGCAAGCGAAGAAGAAAAAACCTGGAGACTGGACTGAGAAAGCTTTTCTTTAAAATCGCTTAGAAATAAGAAATTAAGCTTATAAATGTAGTCCATGTTAAGCGAAGAAACCGAAATCGAGCCCACAATCATGCTGATTACCAAGCATAAAAACAGGAAGATAATAGTTTTTCGGGTTTTCAAAATTTTTATAATGTCGTATTTTTGCAGTAGTGTTTTGGCGTTTATTATAGCGTGTGTCATAATTGCTCCTTAAATTTTTACATCTTTTTTCATTTGTTGTTTTAATATCTATGAAGTGGAGGGCGGAAGTATGAATGATTTTTCGGAAAAAGTAAATAGAGATAAAAACTTAAGCACAAGGATTTTAATTGCCATCGCGCTTTTTATGTTTGCGGGGCTTGTTGGTTACAATGCTTTTTTCAGTAAAAATGCTGTTGAAATAAGCGAAAGTTTAGCTGCGGCCGAAACTTTGGAAGAAAACAAAGAAACAAAAATCGAAAATAAAAATGAAGTTGTGAACATAAACACGGCGTCATCGGAGGAACTTGAAAAATTAAGCGGTGTTGGAAAAGCCATGGCGAAAAGAATAATTGATTACAGAGAAACTCACGGCGGCTTTGCAAATAAAGAAGAAATAATGAACGTGAAAGGAATAGGCAAGAAGGTTTTTGAGAATATAAAGAATAATATTTGCGTTTAGCTTTACTTCCTTGCGAAAAAACCTTATTATAGTTATACGAATACTATTTGTGAGGTTATAAATTTGAAAAAGTTTTCTTTTATATTAGCTATTTTATTTTTGGTTTCTATTTTTTCAGGGTGCAGAAAAAGTGGTGAATCTGATTTTAAAATCGTGACTTCATGCTACCCTGTTTATGTTATGACGCTTAATGTCGTCAAGGATGTTCCTGGTGTTGAAGTTGTGAACATGTGCGAAAATAACACAGGTTGCTTGCATAATTTCCAGCTTAGATCGGATGACCTTAAGAAAATTGAAAAATCCTCGGCTTTTGTGATAAACGGTGGGGGAATGGAGCTTTTTGTTGATAAAATCACGAGTGAGCTTCCAAAAGTTAAAATCGTTGATTCCAGCACGGGCATTGAACTTTTGAAAGACGAATGTCACCACCATCATGAAGATGAAGAAGAAAGCGAGCATGAGCACTGTCACCATGAAGAAAACCCGCACATTTGGATGTCGGTTAGCAACTGTATGAAACAAGTTGAAAACATTAGTAGCGGTCTTGCAAAGATTGATTCGAGCCATGCCGAGCTTTATGAGAAAAACGCAAAAATTTACACCGAAAAATTAAGCTCTTTGAAAAATAAAATAAACGCAGGGCTTGAAAATATCACAGATAAAAATATCATAACTTTCCATGAAGCTTTCCCGTATTTTGCCAAAGAATTCGGGCTCAACATCGTTGGAGTTATAAATCATGAACCCGGCGAAGAACCAACGGTAAAAGAGATTAAAGACACGATTGATCTCATCGAAACCAAAAACGTGAAATGCATTTTCACCGAGCCTCAATACCCTGAAAATACCGCAAAAACAATTGCATCCGAAACGGGCGTTAGTGTTTATGCACTTGATCCTGCGGTTACAGGCGACGGCTCAGCAGATTCTTATTTAAACGCAATGGAAAAGAATTTAGAAGTGCTTGAAAAAGCGCTAAGATAATTTGAAAAAAGGAATTTTGAAAAATGAAAGAGTGCCACTGCAGTGTAAAAATCAAGAATTTATATGTTAAAAAAGGCGGCCACACGATTCTTCATAACGTTACTTTAACGGCTAACCACGGCGAAACCCTTGCGCTTATCGGAAAAAACGGCGCCGGAAAGACAACTTTGCTTAAAGCCGTTCTTCACAGCGTGCCTTACAGCGGGAAAATCGAGTTTTTTGATTCAAACGGCAATAAAATATCAAACCCGAAAATAGGCTATGTTCCGCAGAGGCTTAGCTTTGATTCAAGCACGCCAATTACAGTCATGGACCTATTTTGCGCGAATTCTTCGAAGCTTCCGGTTTGGCTTGGCCACGGCAAGAAAAAAAGAGCGCTTGAACTGCTTGAAAAAGTTGGAGTACATACTCACGTTAACAGCCCGATCGGCAGGCTTTCAGGCGGCGAACTTCAAAGAGTTTTGCTTGCATTTGCGCTTGACCCTAGACCTGACATTTTGATTCTCGATGAACCTGTTTCGGCAGTTGACAGAAAGGGAATAAGCAATTTTTATAGTATTATAAATTCAATGCGCAATGACTATCACATGCCCGTGATTTTGGTTTCGCATGATCTTGGCCACGTGGCGAAATATGCAAGCTCTTACGCGCTTATTAATCACACTGTTGAAGAAATTGGCAGCGCAAAGGAGCTTTCGCAGAGCACAAAAGTTAGAGAAACTTTTGGTTTTGATTTGGATGGAGGAAAAGACATATGGAAGTAATTTACTCAGTTATGGAAAGTCTGCTGCCTTTTTCTTGGGTGAGTTTTACTTTCATGAAAAATGCCTTTTTGGCGATTTTGCTCATAACGCCGCTTTTCGGCCTTGTGGGAACGATGATCGTTAATAACAAGATGTCGTTTTTTTCAGATGCCTTGGGGCACTGCGCGCTGACTGGAATTGCAATTGGGGTTGTTCTGGGCGTTAGCAATTATTCTTTTGCGATGCTTTGCTTTTCGGTTTTGTTTGCTCTTGGAATCTCGGTTATAATGCAGTCTGAGGCTTCTTCTTCAGATACTATAATCGGAGTTTTTTCATCAGCCGGGATTGCGCTTGGGATTTTCATTCTTTCGCTTAGCGGCGGGCTCGGGAAGTATTCTTCTTATCTCGTGGGGGATATTCTTTCGATTACTAAAAACGAAATCATAATGCTTGCCGTGACGCTTGTGGTTGTTATTTCGGTTTGGGTTGTTTCGTTTAACAAGCTTCTTTTGGCGGGGCTTAACAGCGAAATGGCAGCGAGCAAGCAGATAAATGTCAGATTTTACAAGAATTTATTTTCTGTTTTAATAGCCATAATAGTAACGATATCTCTTAAGTGGGTTGGAATGCTGATGATAAACTCACTTTTAGTTCTTCCGGCGGCTTCTGCGAGGAACCTTGCCAGGAATATGAAAAGTTATCATTTAATGTCGGTTGGTTTTTCGTTTATTTCAGGAATATCGGGCCTACTCATTTCATATTATATCGGTACATCAGCGGGCTCGACCATAGTTTTGGTTTCTGCGATGATATTCTTTGTGAGTTATTTTATGAGAAAATTTCGCTGAAAATGACTGGGGTAGGTTGGCGTTTATGGACTTTTACAAAACTTTTTTGAATTCTGCGAAATATAGCAACAAGCTTATTTGGCTTCTGATAGGCTTTATTTCCGTTTACAGTCTTTTGCTTGTTAAAAGCATTTCAAGGGAAACTTTTAATTATTTCAGCGTCCAGCTTTTGTCGGTTTTGATCGGGCTTTTGGGCGCGTTTTTTCTGCAAGCTTTTGACTATAAAACCCTGGCTAAATTTTGGAAATGGCTTGCAGCTTTTGGAATTTTTTTGATCGGGTGCACGCTCTTTGCAGGCGTTAAAGTTGAAGGCTCCATGGGAATAAACGCCAAAGCCTGGCTGAGGCTCCCTGGAGGGATAACCTTCCAGCCTTCAGAGCTTGTCAAAATATTTTTCACCGTGACGTTTGCGCACCACCTAGCGAAAGTTAAAAAAGAAAATAATTTCAAAAATCTTAAGGATGTATTTTTTATTGCGCTTCATGCGTTTGTGCCGGTTTTGCTCACTCATTTGCAGGGTGATGACGGCGCCGCGATTATTTTCATGTTCACAGCTTTAACAATGGCTTTCATTGCGGGCGTTCCTTTTAGGTATTTCGCCGTGCTTTTCGTTTTTGCTGCGCTTTGCGCGCCTGTTTTGTGGAATTTCGTTTTGGCAGATTATCAAAAAAGAAGAATTTTAACGCAGATGAACCCTGAGGCTGACCCGCTTAATATGGGTTACCAGCAAATTCAGGGCATGCTATCGATAGGTTCCGGAGGGCTTTTTGGACGAGGCCTTTTTAATGGCCCGAGGGTTGCAAACGGCGTTGTGCCCGTGCAAGAAAGCGATTTTATTTTTGCGGCGGCAGGCGAAGAACTTGGTTTTTTTGGTTGTTTGCTCATTTTGATTTTAATTGCTTTTTTGATTTTTCGGCTTGGATTTATTGCGAAAAATTGCGGCGATGAAACGGGCGCTTTGATTTGTTTTGGGATAATCGGGATAATTGTTTCTCAAACGATTTTTAACCTTGGAATGTGCCTTAGTTTACTGCCCGTGATGGGCGTTACGCTGCCGTTTTTCAGCGTTGGTGGTTCTTCGGCTTCGTGCCTTTATTTCGGGATAGGAATTGCCCAAAATGTTTATCTTAACAGCAATAAAACCGCGCCAATCCTTGAATTTGAGGAGGAATAAAAATGAAAATTCTTGTTTTGTTTGGTTCGCCTCATGAAAAAGGTTTCACACGTGGGCTTTTAGATTTTTTTCTTGGATTTTTAAATAAAAATTGCGAAGTTACTGTGGTTAATAGCTATGATGAATTAGTGCGACCTTGCATCGGGTGCGAAAAGTGCAAAAGCGGCAAATGCGTTTTTAACGACATGGAAAAAATTAATTTTTTGGTTAATTCCAGTGATGTCATTGTGATTGCAAGCCCGATTTATAACGCTTCGTTTCCTGCACCGATCAAAGCGATTTTTGACCGTTTTCAGCCTTATTATTTCAAAAGAAACAATATTGATAAAAAATTTGTTCTTCTGCTCACTGCCGGCTCGGAAAAAATTGATTATTTGCCCGTTATTTTAGCTCAAATTAACCCTGTTATTAAAATTTTAGGCGGGAAACTTTTAGGCGAAATCACTCTAAAAGGCACCGATTATTTAAACAATTTTGATATTGACAAATTTTATTTAAAAAGTAAAAATAAAGCTAGAAATATTATAGAAAATTTTGAAAAAAATAAACATTAAAGTAAATTGTATTTGAGGAGGACTTTAATTATGCTTGATTTATGTATGAACTGTATGAGCCGCCTTGAAAACCATGAAGATATTTGCCCGTATTGCCAGGAACCAAGGGATTCCGAGCAGCCTGAACCATTTTTGCCTAAAAAGAAAATTTTGGGCGAAAGATATATAGTAGGAAACGGAATAAAAAAAGATCCTGAGGGGCTTAGTTACATTGGCTATGATTTCATTAAAAATTCGAAAGTTTACATCCGTGAATTTTTCCCTTCTGAAATTTGTTACCGCGGAGCAGAGTGTGAGGTAAAAACCGAAGACAAGCCTGGTTTTGAAAATAAATTTAAAATTTTGAACGAAGAATTTCTTAAATACTTTAGAAGCATTGCAAGGTTTAGGAATCTTTCGTGCGTTGCTTCGGTTTATGATATTCTTGAGCAAAATGGAACTTCTTATATAATTCTTGAATGGGTTGAAGGAACGAGCCTTGATGAGTATCTTTCATCGCACGGCGAAACAATGAGCTGGAAACAAGCCCGAAGTTTATTCATGCCGCTTATTTCGCCGCTTAGCAAGATGAGTTCTGCGGGAATACACCATTTGGGTTTGGCGCCTTGCAACATGATGATAACAAGCGAAAATAAAATTAAACTAGTTGGCTTTGCAACTGCTAACTTAAGGACGAACAACGGCCTTGAAGGCAGTGAACTTTTTGATGGTTGCAGTGCTCTTGAACAGTATGTTGCAGGTTCTGAGATTTCTGAAAGCACGGACGTTTACGGTTTGGCGGCATCGCTTTTCTTTGCTTTGACGGGTGAGTATCCGCTTTCAGCGCTTGAAAGAAAAAAGAAAGACCGCCTTTTGATGCCTTCTAATATCATGAAAGAACTCCCTGACACGGTTATTTCTGCCATTGCAAACGCTCTTAGAGTGCACCCGAATAGTAGAACGATTTCTTTTGAAGTTTTCAGGCTTGAGATTTCAAATTCGCCTGTTTTGCAGGTTAAAAATATTTATGACGAGCCTGAAGAGTTTGAATTTTCAAGGAGCGAGCCTAAATCTTCGAGGAACACCGGAAAAATTCTGGGGGTAGTTTCCTGTGTGCTTTCTTTAGTAATTTTAACGGTTTGCTTTGGCGTTTATTGGTTCTGGATAAAAGACAAAAAGATTAATCCCGACACAGTACCGCAAACAGCTGAAACCACGGTTACTGAAACGAAAGAAAAAACTGAAGAAACCGGCAGTGCAGAAGAGAAAATTGATGTCCCGCAGCTGGTGGGGAAGAGTCTTAGCGCTGCGAAAAGTGCCGCAGCTTCGGCTAATAATTATTCTATTGTTGTTTTGTCAGAAGAATTTCACGACACAACCCCTGAAGGAAATATAATCTCGCAAACACCTAACTATGGCGAAAAAATGTATTCCGGTTCAATAATCGCAGTTACTGTGAGCAAAGGTCCTTCAAAGCGCAAATTGCCAAATATTGAAGGCAAAAAACTTTCTGAAGCCGCTTTAATTTTAACTAATGAGAAATTTAAACCGATTGAAGTTTCTCAAAGTAACCAAGATTTTGCCGAGGGTATCGTTATAGGTTACCAAGACCACAAAGCCGGCGATGTTCTTGACTATGGCGCTGAGGTTTATATAGTTGTTAGCAAGGGATGATTAAGTTTAGGGTAAAAATAAGATAAAAATTGAACAGTATTAGTAAATGATTTATAATATATTTTTCATTGACAAAACCCCATATATGGTGTTATAATAACCGAGTGTTCATCATATATGGGGTGTTAATATTGCTCTTTTTGATGTTTCATGTACATAATATTTTTTTATAACTGATTTTTTTGTTGGTTTTAAATGGTTAGAAGTGATCTTTCCGTTTAAGACCATTTCTAAGGAAAAAATTTTAAAAAGGAGATGGAGTTAGGTGGAAGAGATGGTACTTTACGGCAATGATTGCCCAAAATGCAAAGTTTTAAAAATTAAGCTTGAGAAAGAAAGTATAAATTTCACTGAAAGTGAAAATGCCGAGCTTTTGGAGGAAATGGGTTTTAAAAGTTATCCTGTTTTGAAGGTTGGCGATAAATTCATGGATTTTGCAGATGCTTTTAAATGGATAAATGATAGGAGTAATGGAAATGAACATTAATTTAGATTTGCACAAGGGCTTTGCTGACTGCATAAACAAAATGGTTAAAAAATATGGTGAAAAATTTTCACTCATGAATGGGTTTTCTAATTCGAACCTTAATTTCACCGATTTTATCGATAATTTCATAAAATCAAGCAGCGTCGCAGACACAACAATAGACGCAAACGCAAACAGCACTACGCTTGACGTGCGCACGCTTCTTTCAGACATGGTTAAACCGCACACTAAGCTTTTGTCGTATAATAAAATTTTCGGTGAGCTTTCTGAAAAATACGGCTCGGAAGTCGCCGAAAAGTGGCTTGAGGGCGAATGGAACGGCCAGTTTTATCTTCACAATTCTTCAACCGCTTCTTTCATTCCTTATTGCTATGCTTATGATCTTGATAAACTTGTTGAGAAAGGCCTTTTCTTTATTAATAAATTCAAAACAGCTCCTTGCCAGCATTTAACAACTTTTAACGACCATGTTTTAGAGTTCATAAGCTGGACGGCTAACCGCAGCAGCGGTGCTGTTGGACTCCCGAGTTATTTGCTTTATTCTTACTATTTCTGGTACAACGACGTTAAAAACAATTTCTTCCTCAAAGACCCGGAATATTACAGAAGACAATGCTTCCAAAAATTCATTTATGACCTTAATCAACCGTATTTAAGGGTTACCGAATGTGCGTTTTCTAACATAACCGTTATGGACAGAAACTACTTAATCGAGCTCTTCGGCGGAAGACAATTCCCGAATGGTGATTTGGTTATGGATCACATTGAACAAATCATTGAGCATCAAAAAGTTTTCATGGAAGTTGTTTCCGAGATTCGCGAAGAAACCATGATGACCTTCCCAGTTTTAACTTACTCGCTTTTATTCCAAGACGGAAAATTCGTTGACGAAGAATTCGCAAGATGGTGCAATAAACACAACATGACATGGTATGACAGCAACTTCTATGTTGGAAGCGATGTTTCAAGCCTTTCAAACTGCTGCAGGCTGATTTCTAATACTTCGAAACTAAATGCGTTTATCAATTCCGTTGGAGGAACCTCTTTATCGGTTGGAAGCGTTCAGGTTAACACTATAAACCTCAGAAGAATCGCGATTGAAGCTGAAGGAAGCAAAGAAAAATTCATCGAAATTTTGAAAAACAGAATCGACATTTGCGTTAAAGTTCTTGACGTTGTTAGAGATATTATCAAGCAAAACATCAAAGAGGGCCTTTTGCCGAACTACACTTCAGGTTTAATCGAGCTTTCGAAGCAATATAACACAATCGGCATAACTGCTATGTATGAAGCGCTTTATGAATTCGGTTTAATTGACACAGATGAATTTGAAAATAAATCTTATTCGCCGGAAGGCCTTGAATTTGCTTCTAAGATTTTAAGCGTAATAAACGAGCAAAAAGAATCCTATGGATTTGACTACAGTATCAATGTTGAAGCAGTTCCGGCTGAAAGAGCAAACGTTGTTTTAAGCGGCAAAGACGCCGAACTTTACCCTGAAAAAGAGCAATATTTCATCTATTCAAACCAGTGGATTCCTTTGATGGAAAAATGCACCCTCAATGAAAAAATCAAACTTGGTGCAAAACTCGACAAAGAATGCGGCGGCGGCCAGATTTCACACATCAATTTGGCAGGAAAATTCGCAAATGAAGAGCAAGCTTGGGAACTTCTTAACCACATTGCAAAATCTGGAGTAATTTACTTTGCTTATAACTGCAAGATTTCAGTTTGCAAAGACGAGCATGCGTTTTTCTCGAAAGTTTGCCCGAAATGCGGCGAAGAACCGGCAGATACTTACTCAAGAATAGTTGGATTTTTGGTTCCTGTTTCGGCATACAGCAGAGAACGCAAAAAAGAGTTTGAAAAAAGAAAGTGGTTCGATCTAAATGAACACCCGTTTTAATGAACTTTCTTGCACAATGAGGGTTAAAGAAATAGTTGACGAAAATTTCCAGGATTACAAAAAGCCGGCAATGCTTATTTCCTCGGTTTCATGCGATTTTAAATGCTTGAAAGAACTCGGGATGGACATAGGCATCTGCCAAAACATGAAAATTTCAAAACTCCCGAATAAAACAGTTTCTATTAAAAGCATTTTCGAAAGATACATCTCAAACCCAATCACTCAGGCTGTCATTTTTGGCGGCCTTGAGCCTCTTTTGCAGTTCGGTGAGGTTGTGAGCCTTATTTCTTATTTCAGAAGCCATGGTTGCGACGATGATTTTGTTATTTACACTGGCTATTACCCTGATGAAATCGGGGAAGAGATCAAAGAATTAAAGAAATTCAAAAATATTATAATTAAATATGGAAGATTTGTTCCCAATTCAGTTTCGAAATATGATAAAGTATTGGGTGTGAGTCTTAGTTCAGAGAATCAGCATGCTAAAAAGCTCAGCTGATTTTTGGCATTTTGAACCGTTTGGGTTTGAAATTTAGATTTATAACTTCATTTAGAATAAATTTTTTAGAAAGAAGGATACTTATTATGAAGAGTATGGATAGCATAGTTGCGCTTTGCAAGGGCAGAGGATTCATATTTCCGGGCTCTGAGATATACGGTGGCCTTTCAAACACGTGGGATTACGGCCCGCTTGGAGTTGAATTTAAAAATAACATAAAAAAACTTTGGATGAAAAAATTCGTTCAAGAATCAGAGACAAACGTTGGGCTTGACTGCGCAATTCTCATGAATCCAAGAGTTTGGGAGGCTTCGGGCCATGTTAGCGGTTTTTCGGACCCTCTTATGGATTGCAAAGAGTGCAAAACTCGCTACAGAGCTGACAAATTAATCGAAGATGCTGGCTTTAACCCTAACGGAATGACCTCCGAGCAGATGGAAGAGTTCATTAAAGAAAAAGAAATTTCTTGCCCGAATTGCAAGGCTAAAAACTTCACGGGAATTAGAAAATTCAACCTTATGTTCAAAACCTTCCAAGGCGTTACGGAAGATAAAAAATCTGAAATTTTCCTTCGCCCTGAAACCGCTCAAGGAATTTTCATTAATTTCAGCAATGTTCAAAGAAGCATGAGGAAGAAAGTTCCTTTCGGAATTGCTCAGATTGGCAAATCTTTCAGGAATGAAATCACTCCGGGGAACTTCACTTTCAGAACGAGAGAATTCGAGCAAATGGAACTTGAATTTTTCTGCAAACCTGGCACGGATGCCGAGTGGTTTGAATTCTGGAAAAATTTCTGCGAAAATTGGCTTCTCAGTCTTGGCATGAGCAAAGAAAACATCAGAATAAGAGACCACGAAAAAGAAGAGCTTTGCCACTATTCAAGCGCCACTTCAGACATCGAATATTTATTCCCGTTTGGTTGGGGCGAGCTTTGGGGCATTGCGGATAGAACTGACTTTGACTTAAAACAGCACCAAAAATTCTCGGGCAAAACGGTTGATTACTTCGACCCTGAAACAAATGAAAGATACATTCCTTATGTAATCGAGCCTTCGCTCGGAGCGGACAGAGTTGCGCTTGCTTTCTTGTGCGACGCTTACACCGAAGAAGAAATTGAAGGCGAAAAAAGAACCGTAATGAAGTTGCACCCGGCTCTTGCGCCTTTCAAAGCATGCGTTTTGCCGCTTTCGAAGAAACTTTCAGAAAAAGCAAAAGAAGTTAAAAAAGAACTTTCAAGATGCTTTATGGTGGATTATGATGAAGCGGGATCAATCGGCAAAAGATACCGCAGGCAAGACGAAATCGGAACGCCAATTTGCATAACTTATGATTTCGAAAGCGAAGAAGACGGCTGTGTAACCGTGAGAGACAGAGACACGATGAAACAAGAAAGAATCAAAATTGAATCACTTAAAGATTACATTTCAAAGAAAATTGAATTTTAAAGGTGGTGAAAAGAAAAGCTTTTAGCTTTTCAAGTTTATGAAAAAAATTTATTTAGATAACGCTGCCACAACGAGACTTAAAAGTGAAGTTTTGGAAGAAATGATGCCCATTTTGAAAGAAAATTATGGCAACCCTTCGAGCATTTACAGCATTGGAAGAAATGCACGAAAAGAAGTTGAAAAATCCAGGCAGACTGTTGCTGAAATTTTGGGTGCTAACCCGAGTGAAATATTTTTCACTTCCGGCGGAACGGAATCCGACAACTGGGCGATAAGGGGCGTGGCTTTTGCTCAGCTTAGGAAGGGCAAAAATCACATAATAACCTCGAAAATTGAGCATCACGCAGTGCTTCACACTGTGAAAGAGCTTGAAAAAGAAGGCTTTGAAGCAACTTATCTTGACGTTGACAAAAACGGTTTTGTGAACCCCGAAGATGTTAAAGCTGCAATAACGGAAAAAACTGCATTAGTCACCGTGATGTATGCCAACAACGAGATAGGAACTATTCAAAAAATAAGCGAAATAGGCAAAGTTTGCCATGAAAAAGGCGTTATCTTCCACACTGATGCCGTTCAGGCGGTTGGCCATTTGAATATAAACGTTAAAGAGCAAAACATTGACTTGCTTTCGCTTTCGGGGCACAAATTCCACGGGCCGAAGGGCGTTGGTGCGCTTTATGTTAAAAAAGGCGTTAGAATACTTAATTTAATGCAAGGCGGCGCGCAGGAATCAAACAAAAGGCCGGGAACTGAAAATGTTGCGGGAATAGTCGGCCTTGCGAAGGCGCTTGAAATTTCGATGCAAAATAGGCAAGAAAAGAACAAAGATCTCGAAAAGAAAAGAGACTTTTTAATAACTGAGCTTTTGAAAATTAAGCGCTCGAGATTAAACGGCGACAGAACTGAAAGGCTGCCAGGGAACGTTAACATTTCTTTTGAAGGAATTGAAGGCGAATCGCTTTTACTTTTGCTTGATGCTGCTGGAATATGCGCTTCTTCGGGTTCAGCTTGCACTTCGGGTTCGCTTGACCCTAGCCATGTTTTGCTTGCAATCGGGCTTGTGCACGAGGTTGCTCACGGTTCGCTTAGGCTTTCGCTTGATGAATCAACCACAATGGAAGATCTTGAGTACACGGTTTCGGAAGTTAAAAAAGTCGTGGAGCGTTTGAGGAGCATGTCTCCTTTATGGGAAAGAATTATAAAAAATGAAACGGAGGATTAAAAATTGAACTATAGTGAAAAAGTTATGGACCATTTTGCAAACCCAAGGAATGTGGGCGAAATCCCGGATGCTGACGGCATAGGTGAAGTAGGAAATCCAAAATGCGGCGACATAATGAAAATGTATTTGAAAATAAAAGATGGCATTATCATTGATGTTAAATTCAAAACTTTTGGTTGTGGTGCGGCAATTGCAACGAGCTCTATGGCGACGGAACTTATTAAAGGAAAAAGCATTGAAGATGCTTTGAAAGTGACCAATAAAGCAGTTATGGAAGCTCTTGATGGCCTACCGCCGGTTAAAGTTCATTGTTCGGTTTTGGCTGAGCAAGCTATAAAGGCTGCTTTGGCGGATTATTACACTAAAAGGGGAATAGACCCCGAACCGATAGTCGGCAAGCTCGAAGAATGCCATGATGATCACTGCTCTTGTGAGTTATAGGATAAAAATTTCCACCTGAAAAAATCGGGTGGATTTATTTTCGAAAAAAATATATAAAATAAATAAAAAAAGTACTTGACAACGTAAATATATGAGTATATAATGCAGTTGTAGATCCTAAATTATATAAAATAATAAAAGTATGGAGGTAATTTTTATGGATAACAACATGGATGAAGCAAAAGTAAGACAAGTTCGTGCGGATTTGAAAGATCTTCTTGAGAGGGTTGAGTTGGATATTGATGCTTTTAAAAAACAGGACGAAAAAGGTGGGGAAGAACTTGAAAATACGCTCAGTAACATTACTTTTAACCCAGATGTTGATGGTTATAGAGAAAAGTTAGAAGAAAAAATAGAAGAAGTATTTGGTCAAGCACGTGGCATGTTAAAGGAAAAAGGAAAAAGTGAGTTAAAAGCATATATGAACTTTATAGGAATCAAAACAGCTGGTGATTTTGAAAAGTTGTATAGTAAGTTTAGAAATGATGAGTATAAAGCAGACGATGCTCTTATACCCTTTAGGGATTTAGAAAAGGTTTATGGTAAGAAAGGCGCTCTTAGGGGTATTAACACTAGTAAATGGGATCCTGAGAAGAAAGAAGGAAACGAATATTCTTTCAAATGGATTTACAAAAAAATAAAAGTGGAGTATAAAAAGATAAGAGGTGGCTATCCTGCTTCTGGTAAAGAACCTAGTGAAAGATATATAGAAGAATATAATAATTTTATTGAGTTGAGTAGTGGATATGCTATTAAGTATTTAAAGAAATTTGATAAGAAGTTTGTTAAACTGAAAAAAATTGATAATGATGATAATCAGGAAATCAGCTTGACAGAGATGGGGGACTATGCATATAGCTTATGTAAAATGGCTTTTATGTGTCTAGTTGCTGCTTCTTCCAAGAGTGACTCTGTCAACATGCAAGACATAGATAGTAAGAAAACAAGAGTTATGCGTATGTATAGAAAAGTTATGAAATAAAAAAACTTCCACCTGGAGAAATTCGGGTGGATTTTATTTTTTGGAAAAAATATATAAAATAAATAAAAGTTTACTTGACAAATATATATATATATATAATTAAGTAGGTTTACAAATTATATAAAATAAAAAATAATAAGGAGGAATTTTTATGGCAAATAAAGATTTAGAAAAGATGAGTTTAGAACAATTACAGAATTTGCAAGTGAAAGCTTATAAAGAGGCTTATAATAAGAATTGGAAGATAATTAGTGATCTTCGCAGAGAAATAGGAGAAAGCGTATTTAGTGCAAAATGTCCAAAAACGACTAATTTATATGAATCATATAGAGAAAAAAATAGGGTAGAATATGATTGCTTTAATAGTGATGACCCTGAGAAACTTAAGGGATCGATTAAAAGGTTAAAAGATATGATTGAACAATGGAATACAGTAAGAAAAGAGGAAAATGTAAAAGACGTAAAAAAATTTTTAAAAAAGGTGGAAAAAGAAAAGGCTAAATATGAAGAAGCAAAAAAAGATAAAACCAAATTGAAGAAATATATTGTAAGCAAGATAGGTACTGGAGCAGAGTTAAAGGGAAAAATAAATGATTATTCAACAAAATATAAAGGAGACAACGAAGTAATACCACTTGTAGAAATGAAAGAAATTTATGGCTCTAAGGGTGTGCTTAGGCTGATTTGCCGCCTTGAAGAAGGAGTAGAAGGAAGTTCTGGTGATTATGTAGGTGTTTGCGACAAGATTCGCCAAGATTATAAGTCTTTAAAAATGGAATCTTTGTTAGGGGTTTTAGCAAAAAGGAGTAATAATAATTTTGACATGAAGAGTGCCAGTAAGGTTGGGTCCCTCAATGATGTGTTGGCAGGATTAATTAAGAAGTTATCGGAAAGTGGAGTGGATTTAAGTAAGTATAAACTATATATGAAAGACATTAATGATAAAAATAGCACTAAAAAGACTTTTACTAGTGAGGATTTTTCTGATGTTAAATCCGACATTATAAAATTAAAAAATAACTTAAAGGGAACTGATAAAAACTCAGAGACTCTAGCAGCTCTAAAAACCGCTACACAAAAAATTGAAAATTGGGAAAGCGAGATGTCACACTCTGAAAATTATATCAAAAAGTACAATGAATTTGTTAACAAAAGTGGCAAATTGGCTTTAGGTTATTTGCAAGGAGAAGGAAAGGGGATAATAACAGAACTTTCTAAAGTTAAAAAAAATAAATTGAAAAATAGTCAAATTGTAGATGTGGGCAAAGTTGTGGCGATGTGTTTAGTAGCTGTTTGTTCAAAGGAAGAAAACGTCATCGAAAGAGGAAAAGGATATTTTAGTATAATTGATGCATACTGGCCTAAGCAAAACGGATAAATTAAAACTTCCACCTGAAGAAATTCAGGTGGTTTTCTGTTTGGTGCAGTAAGTTACATTGGTGTTTTCTTCCGGTGCCCTCGACCAAAGGCAATTGTCGCAAATGTTCACGCTGCATTTCGTGAAAGATGATTCAAAAAGCCCACAGTTGCACATCTGTGAATTAAACGTTCGTTTGAATTTCCCTGGGGTTGTTTTGTCAATTTTTGCTCCTCCGCTAACAAAGTCAAGCTCGCTATCGGTTTCCATTTTAAACCTCCTTGATTTTCATGAAAAAAAGTATTTTAAGGTAATTAAAGACATTACAACTGACGCCACATCGGCAATAACAGCGCAGGGCACGGCATATTTTGAATCTTTTATTTTAACCGCTCCGAAATAAACTGCAAGGGTGTAAAAAGTTGTTTCCGTCGAGCCGGACATTATCGAGGCAAGCCGGCCTATGAAGCTGTCGGGTCCGTGCGTTTTTAAGATATTATCTAAAATTGCTATCGAGCCACTGCCCGAAACAGGCCTTAAAAGCGCCATTGGAACAACTTCTGCAGGGAGGCCCAAAAATTTAAATATAGGCGAAACAGCACAGGTGAATATATCAAATGCACCAGAACTTTTAAGCATGCTGACAGCCACAATTAAGCCTACTAATGAAGGGATAAGCCCCATGCAGGATTTTGCTCCCTCGGCAGCCCCTGAAAGAAAGGCGTCAAAAACATTTATTTTCTTTAAAAAACCTAATGTTATTATTGTCAATATCATCAGCGGTATTACATAAAATCCCAAATTGCTCATTTAATTTTCTCCGTTTTTTCAAAAAGTTTTGTGAAAGTTATTCCAATTATTAAAGCCACAAGTGAAGAAACCCACAAGCAAGGCAGGATATCCAGCGTGTTTTGCGAGCCGTATTTTTGCCTTATGGTGCAAAGAAGCGTTGGAAAAAGCTGCAGCGAGGCTGTGTTTATCACCACGAACATAATCATGCTTTTTGTTGCGGTGGATTTATTTTTGTTTAATTTTTGCATTTCGTTCATTGCGGTTATTCCGAATGGCGTTGCGGCGTTTCCAAGACCAAGCAAATTAGCGGTTATGTTCATACACACGGCTCTTCCTGCAGGGCTGTCAGGCGAGAAATCAGGGAATAAAAACTTAATGATAGGAGAAAAAACTTTAGCAAGAATCGAAGTTAAACCCGATTTTTCTGCTATTTTCATTAGTCCCGTCCAAAGCACCATCATTCCAAGAATTGAAATCACCAGTGTCACAGCGTCTGAAGCGCCCGTCATTACTGCGTTTGAAAGCTCTGCGGTTCTTCCTGTTAAAAGTGCGCAAATTACGCTTGAAATTAAAAAGAAACCCCAAATATAATTCATCATATTTTTTGCACCTTCTGCTCGATTTTTTTCAGGTTTAATACCTCATAAAATAGATAGTAGTGCGGGTTTGAGAATATTACTAATGATGTTAAAAGTCTACTATTTTTTACTAAAAAACCTAGATTATTATGGTGAAAAACATATCTCGACAAAAGCTAAAAAAAATAGTAGAATTCTAGTTAGGGCTAGGCGCCTGGAGAAATCATGGGATTTCTCAAATTTTAATTTAAAAGGGTAGTGTATTAAAAGATGGGTATGAAATCGATTGGAATTGTCAGAAGAGTGGACGAGCTCGGGAGGGTAGTCCTTCCTATGGAACTCAGAAAAATTCTTGACATAGAGCCCAGGGATTCTCTTGAAATTTTTACTGATGGGGATAGAATAATTCTTAGAAAATATGAACCTCAATGCATTTTTTGTTCCAATTCGGAGTCGATGAGAACATTTAAAGGCAAAAATGTTTGTGAAAATTGCATAAATGAAGTGATGAAGCAGGCTAAATAAAGCTTTGCTTAAGTGATACTTGAAAAAATATTAAAACTACTGTATAATTATAGAATACAGTTTCAAAATTAATCATAAATAGAAAGGATGTCTGGATTTGGATTATTTAAATAAAAAGACTGTAAAAGACATTGACGTTAAAGGTAAAAGAGTGTTTTTACGTTGTGACTTTAATGTGCCTTTTGATGAAAAAGGAAACATTACTGATACTAAACGCATTGATGAATCTTTGAAAACAATAAAATACCTCATCGATAATGACGCTAAATTAATTCTTTGCTCTCATTTAGGAAGACCTAAAAACGGCTTTGAAGATAAATTATCTTTGAAACCTGTTGCAAAATATTTGAAAGAAGTTTTGGGCAGAGATGTAAAACTCGCTAAAGACGTTGCAGGAGAAGACACAAAGAAAATAGTAAACAGCTTGAAACCAGGCGAGATTTGCATGCTTGAGAACATTCGTTTTGAAGATGGTGAAAGAAGCAACAGTCCTGAATTTGCTAAGAAGCTCGCAAGTTTGGCTGATGTTTGCATAAATGACGCTTTCGGAGCATCACACAGAGCTCACGCTTCAACTGCAGGAGTCGCAAAACTTTTGCCGGCTGGATATGGCTTCTTGATTGAAAAAGAAATTTCAACTATGTCAAGAATTCTTAACAATCCTAAAAGACCTTTTGTTTCAATTTTAGGTGGGGCAAAAATTTCGGATAAAATCGGCGTAATTAACAGCTTGCTCGATAAAGTTGACATTCTCATCATCGGTGGAGGAATGTCTTATACATTCGCTAATGCTCTTGGATATTCGGTTGGAACTTCACTTTGCGAAACTGAAAAGCTCGGCCTTGCAAAAGACATGATGGCAAAAGCTAAAGAAAAAGGGGTCAAACTTCTTTTACCTATTGATGTTAAAGTTGCAAAAGAATATGATCCTAATGCTGAATACAAAGTAGTTTCTTTTGATAAAATTCCTGATGGTTGGATGGGACTTGACATCGGACCAAAAACTGCAAAATTGTTCTCAGAAGCAATTGCAGGCGCTGGAACAGTTGTTTGGAATGGACCTATGGGTGTTTCTGAATGGGATAATTTCGCAAGCGGAACATTCGCAGTTGCTAAAGCTATTGCAGAAAGCGGTGCGATTTCAATCATCGGTGGAGGAGACTCTGCAGCAGCCATCTACAAGCTTGGTTTTGCAAGCAAAATGACTCACATTTCAACTGGTGGCGGAGCATCTCTTACATTCCTTGAAGGAAAACCTCTCCCAGCTTTGGAAGTAATTGAAGACAGATAAACAAATTTATTTTCACCTGTTTAATTTAGCAGGTGAAATTTTTATTTGACAAACAAAAAATCAGTGATATAATAAAAAATATGTATATTTTGTATATAAATTTATAAATTATAAGGAGCTGATGTTACATGAGTACTAAGGAAGATTCATACCAAAAATTAGATGATAAATCAGAAGAATTTGCTGGTGAGTTGGAGAAAGTTAAGGATATGTTTGTCGAAACAAATTTTGTTGAATATTCGGAACTTGGTGATAGCGATAATTATACTAAAAAATTTTGGACAAAAGAAAATTATAATGGTAAGGATGTTATAAACTGTTGGTCAGTTATGGATAAGTGTATTTCCGAGCTTAAAGTGGCAGTTAAAAAGCTTGAGAATGTGTGCACTAAATATACTAAATCATTTTCTGAAGGAGGACTTTTTAGCATATCTAATGTTTATTTGAAAAAAATTTCAAAGTGTGCAAAAGCATTTCATGATGATTTAAGTAAACTGAAGTCTTCTACAAACAAAAAAGTATGTGATGAAAACAGGAAAAGATATAGTAAAAGTCAAGGTAATCTTAAAGATGCCCTATTTGCTGCTGCAAATTCTAAAATTAAAGCTTTAAAAAGCCCTGCAAAAATTCAAAATGAGAAAGTTAAAGAATATATGAGATCAATAGGGAACTATGTTAATAGTTTTGATTATGCTTATGTTAACTACTCAATGAACTGTTGCCCAAATGGTTCATCTGAAAAAGTACAAAAAAATTCGACAGAATTTGTTAATGCATTAAATGAAGTTTTAACAAAGTTTAAAATGACTAAACTTAGTGAATATTCTAAATTATTAGAATATGATAAAAGTAAGCGTCGTAAATCACTAGTCACAAGTAAAGGAAGTCCTGTAGATACAAAGTTAGTGATGGAGGAATGTATTTCTCATCTTAAAGTGGCGGTTGAATCGCTTGAGGGTGTGTGCACTAAATTTACAAAATCATTTTCTGAGGGAGGATTTTTTAGTGCATCTAATGCTTGTTTGAAAAAAATCTCAAAAAGTGCAAAAGCATTATATCGTGATTTAGGTAATCTGAAACCTTTCACAAGCAAGGAAGCCTGCAAGGAAAACAGTGATAAATTTTGGGATGATGCTCAAGAACTTAGGAATAATCTGAACCCTGAATCTTGGCCTAAAGTTAAAACTTTTAAAAATCCTGCGAAAATTCAGGATAAAGACGTTCAAGATCTTATGTCTAAAATGAGTGGATATATTGGCCAGTTTATTTATTTTTACGATTTCTACACAAAAGTATATTTTGAATAGTAAAACAAAAGCCCTCCAAAAAGGAGGGTTTTTTAAAATTTATTTTTGATTTTCCATTTCGTTTTGGTATTCGAGCGCTTTTGCCATCCATGATTTTTTCTTTTCTTTTTCGGGTTTAACTTTTTTGCCTTTGTATTTTTTCGCGAAGTTCCAAGCAGTTTTTAGCTCGTCGCTGAGGTTATTTCTAAGGCATTCTTCATTTTCAACGTTATTAAGTATAACCATCGTGATGATGCTTCTAACGTCGATCCCGGCGCTTGAATAAAGGTCGCTTAAGAGCTTGCCGAGTTTTTTAACTTCAGGTGAGCCGCTTTTTTTGGTGTCAAGAAGCTCGTTTACTTTGGGCAGAATAATTTCTTTTGTGAATTTAACGGCTCTAAATTCGCTGAAATTTTCTTTTTCTTCTTTGATGGCATCTTTTATTTAGGGGAAGATATTAACAATCCTATTGGCGAAGAAAAGACCCGTCATGCCGTTTTCGCCTTTTAAGCTTTTTTTCTTGTTTTGTTTGAATTCTTTTTTAGGTTTTTGAGATATAATTTCGCTGAAATCTGAGATTATTAATTTCACGTCTTTTTGAGAAATGTTTTCTTCATCAAACATCCATGAAGAAAGAGTTTTTCTTGAATCTTCCGAAACATCTTCCAAAATAATCACTTTTTTGTTTCTGTCAGCCTTTATTTCGCAGGTTTTTTGAGGAGTTTTCACTTCAAAAGTATCTTCATTTAATTTTTTAATTTCTGATTCTTTAATTTCCTCAGCTAATTTATTTGCAATAGTTTCAAAACAACTTTTTTCCAAAGTTTTTTCAGCTCCTTGTAAATTTTTAAGATTAAATTTCTTATATGAGTAATTCTAATACATATTTAAAAAAATGTCACTTAATTAGCCAACATTTTCTTTTGTGAATTTTACTTAAAATGCAAATAATAAATTGAGAACTATTTTTATACATTTTTCCCCAGTTTTTTACATTTTAAATTATGCTAAAGAGGTGACTTGATTTGAAAAAGTGGGCTAAATA
Organism: uncultured Eubacteriales bacterium; assembly: GCA_934726435.1. Classification (GTDB taxonomy): domain Bacteria; phylum Bacillota; class Clostridia; order Oscillospirales; family Acutalibacteraceae; genus UMGS1491. Next base: position 15,814 of record CAKVDR010000002.1, on the reverse strand, counting down.
TTTAATTTGTTTGATTATTATTTTTATCCCTGTTTTTTATGTCGGATTATCTTATATTTCGGGGAAATTCCCTGATGTTTACCATATTAGTATAGATGAAAACAGAAGTTTTTCGGTTTACCCTTTTTCAGTTGTGCCGGATGCTACATCGGAGGAATGCATTAGCACGGGAATGAATGGTTTTGAGCCTAGTGAAGATTATTTGGCAACGCTTAAATTTATGAATATTTTTCCCGTGAAAAGCGTGAAGGTGCATGTTTGCGAAAACACTAAAGTTACGCCTTGCGGAATGCCTTTCGGAGTGAAGCTTTACACTAAAGGTGCAGTAGTCATCGGGACTTCAAGCGTTAAATCGGATGAAGGAATGGTTGAGCCTTGGTCTGCGGCGGGAATTCGCAAGGGCGATGTTATAATAGCGGCGGATGACAAAGAAGTTTTGAGCAATGACGACCTTGAAAGCATTATTCAAAATTCATCGGGTGGTGAAATTGAGTTTAGAGTTATGCGCGAAAACAAAGAATTCATAACGCATTTGAAGCCTTTAAAGTCAACTGAAGACGATAAATATCGCATTGGAATTTGGGTGAGAGACAGCTCAGCAGGCATAGGAACGCTTACTTTTTGCAGTAATAAGAACCGTATTTTTGCCGGGCTTGGCCATGGAATATGCGATGTTGATACCTCGGAGCTTTTGCCGCTTTCGAGGGGTGAGATTGTTGGCGCTCAAATAACCAGTATTGTTTCGGGGTGTCAAGGTGTGCCTGGTCAGCTTAAAGGCTGCTTCACAGACCCTAAACCAATCGGTGAAATTTGCGTTAATAATGAAACCGGGCTTTATGGCAATTTGAGCAGTGATTTTGATTTTGGCAGCGAAGTAAATGTTGTGATGAAACAAAAGGTTAAAAAGGGCGCTGCGCAGATTTTAACTACAATTGAAGGCGGCAAACCGGAACTTTATGATATAAATATTGACTCGATTAATTATGATGTTACAATTCCCACCAAAAATATGAAGATATCTGTGACAGATCCTCGTCTTTTAGAAAAAACCGGCGGAATAGTGCAGGGTATGAGCGGTAGTCCTATTTTGCAAAATGGCGGTCTAGTCGGCGCTGTGACGCATGTTTTCGTTAATAATCCAGCTAAAGGCTATGCTATTTTTGCTGAGACAATGCTGACAAATTCCAACCTTTTTCTTGAATCAAGATATAAAAACGCTTCCTAAAAATTCAAATATTTTGACATTTCATCCGAATAATGTTTATTTACTGGAAAACTATTGACAAATTTGGTAATTTATGTAAATATAAATATCATAAAATAATATTTCAGGAGGAAAAATTATGCAAAATACGTTAAAAATACTAACGTCAGAGGATTGCATCGAGTTCGATCGTGAAGCACTGGATATGTTTAAACATTATTCTATGGATTTGTCATTTTTGCCTAAAGATGGTTTTAAAATTATAGAAATCATCGAAAATTCTTCCCCGGATATTGTTCTTATGGATTTATTTATGCCAAGGATCGACGCCATAGGAATAATCAATGCTGTGAGGAAAAACCACCGTGTTGAGATGCCAACTTTTATAGTAATCTCGAGTTTCGGAAGGCCTTCTCTTGAAAGAGAAGTTATGTCCGCCGGTGCTTCTTACTTTTTGGTTAAGCCTGTTAATTATTCAGATATAATTGAAAAAATCCTCAAAATTTCTTATAAAACAAGGCCGGCCTCAGAACTTCCAAAAAGTATTGTCACTTCAATTCACACCGAAGCTGCCGAGAATTTAGATATTAAAATAACTGAAGTTTTGCATCAAATCGGCGTTCCTGCGCACATAAAGGGTTATCATTATCTTAGAAATTCTATTAAAATGTCGGTTGAAGACCCGGGAATCATTAATTCGGTTACTAAAAAACTTTACCCTGCGGTTGCTGAAAATTTCGAAACAACCTCTTCTCGTGTTGAACGTGCGATTCGCCATGCCATAGAAGTTGCTTGGGATCGTGGTGATGTTGATATTCTTAATTCGTATTTTGGATATACGATACATAATTCCCGCGGTAAACCAACTAACTCAGAATTCATTGCAATGATAAGTGACAGATTGAGGCTTCAAATGCTTTCGGCCGGTTGAAATTCATGAAATAGCCGTCTCTTTTTAAAGGGATTGGTTATTTTTTATTGTTGACTTATTGAATTCTTTATGATATAATAACATTGTCGTAAAAAACAAGGTATATAACAGAGAGGATGTTGTTTGATGAGTAACAAAATTAGCAAGAAAATTGCAGCAAGTATGCTTTCAGTTTTAGTTTTTGGTTCGCAGATTCCAAGCGGTAGTGCTTGCCCGCATGATGGCAATTTATCAGCGGCGTCAAGAATTAAGGTAAAGGGCAACAATATTGAATTAAAAGGCATTTTTGATGTTCCTGGTTTGAAAGATGCTTTAGAAAGAGCAGCGTTTCATCATTCTATCGAGGTTTGTAATTGCGTTAAGTTTCATGACAAACGGATGTTTCTTTTCCATGGTACCAAGTTGGAATCTGATAATGGTCGTGTTGTAGTTAAAGTAAGAAACGAATCTTTTGAACTTGCATATGATAAGCTCATTGATGAAAAAACAGGCGAAATTGAAGAAATAGAAATTCCTGCTTACATAGAAGAAATAGGTGCTGGTGTTTTTAATGATATTCTTAAAAAAGCAAACGCACAAGGCAAAAAGATCAAAAAAATCATTTTACCAGAACGTCTTGCATACGCTGACCCACATGCGCTCATGGGTGTTTCAGTTGGCTCTGTTGTGTTTAAATCAAATCGTTCTTATTTATTGACCACAAATATACTAAAAAGTGCTTTGAATGTAGGTGCGGTTTTTGTTCCTGCAAGATTCGAAGAAGAAGTTAAAGCGGAACTCAAAGCTAAAAACATTAGAGTTTATAAAGATTTTGAATTAAAAAATGCTTTCGATATCGAAGGTCTTAAAGATGCCATTATGGATGCTCTTGCAAATGAAAAAGATATAAAATTTGAAAATAACGGTATGGATTCGTCACCGATTCTTCACGTTGGAGATAAAGAATTTTACCCTGATTATGGTAAGCTTAAAAACAAAGAAACCGGAGAAATTGATAATTTAGAACTTCCTTACGGAATCGGATATATTGGTAAATCTACTTTAATTAGTGATATGTGTAAAGGATTAGGCGGAAATTTAAAAATAAACAGACTTGTTATTCCTGACACTGTTTCGTATATAGGTAAACATGTGTTTTACCATATTAATGTGAATCATCTTGTATTACCGAAAAATCTTACGTATGTTGATAGTGAAGCTTTCGGATGGTATATAAAGCAAATTGGCATTGGAAGAACTACTCTTATGAGTTATATGTGCAATATAAAAGAAATTACAGCTCCGGCAAAGTTTGAGCTTAAACTTAAAAATATTTTTAAAAATGGAAAAACAGAATTCAACTTTATTTAATAAAATTTTAAAGAGGCTGCCGTAATGGCGGCTTTTTTGTTGTCATAAATTTAAATGAAGAAATATATTTTAAAAATTAATTTTCGGAGGCAATATGAGAAGTAATTATAAATCAGGCCTATCTTTAAAACCCATAATTTTTGGTGTTTTAGCAGGGGTTGTTTGCTGCTTTGTGATGATTTCGCTGGTTTGTTTTTTATTTTTGAAAAGTAAGAGTTTACCCGAAGAATTTTTTGAATATTTAAGCCTTGTTATTTTAGCGGTTAGTTCTTTTGTTTCAGGTTTTGCGGCTGGGTTTACTGCAAAGAGGCAGGGGCTTGTTTATGGCTTTTTTTGCGGGATTTTTCTTTTTGTTTTATTTGTTGTGGGTTCGCTTGCAGTTTCAAGTGATGGAGTGAGCTATCTTTCAGCTTTAAAAGGCAGTTTAGCCGTGGTTTCTAGTTTAGCTGGAGGGATTCTAGGGGTTAATAAAGCTTGAAAAAATTACCACCTGCTTTTGACAGGTGGCTTTTCTTTTATTTAACGTATTCTGTTGGGTTTACTTTTTTCCCGTTTATTCTTATTTCGAAATGAAGGTGAGGTCCGGTTGATTGACCAGTTGAACCTACGCATGCGATTTTTTCGCCTTGATTTACTCTTTTTCCAACGCTTGTGCAAAGGCTTTTGCAGTGGCCATAAAGTGTTTCGGTTCCGTCATCATGTGAAATTATTATATGGTTACCGTAACCCGTGCTTCCTATTTTTGCTACTTTGATAGTTCCTGCTTTTGAAGCAACTATATCTGTTCCTTCAACTCCTGCTGATGAAATGTCGATGCCATAATGGAAGCTTCCCCAGCGTGGGCCGAATCCGCTTGTTATGTTTTTAGTGAAAGGCACCGGCCAGATGTATTCTTCTTGTTTTGTACCGATGGTCTGTTCTTCGGCGGTTGGCTCGAGTTTAATTTCTCTTGCGCTTTCTTTTTTGTCAGTTTCCTGGCCATTTAAATATGTCACGCAGTAAACTACTTCTTCTTTGCCGTTTGAACCCTCTTTAGTAGTGATTACTTTGCCTTTTTCTAGTTCTGAATCTTCTTTAGTTATTTTTTCGAAAGGAATTTCATTCTCAACGGTTTCTTTTGCAACAACTTTAACGTGAAGCAAATTTTCAAGAGTGATTATATTTAAAGTGTCGCCGGGGTAAATTGAATCAGATTCTGTTTTTCCATTATCTTTTAGGAGTTTTTCAGTGCTAATACCGAATTTCTCGGCAATACTTACTATAGTGTCATCTTCAGCAACTGTGTAAGGTTTTGAAACTTCTGTTTTTGAAGTTAAAGCTTCTTTTATTTTTTCAAAGCTTTCGATTTTTGAATTAGGGAAGAGCCCCTGCCTGATTTCAATGTTTTCTTCGAAAGTAGCTGTTGCATCTTCTAAATTTGCTTTGTTTTCATTCAAAATTTCGTCCAAAGCCTTTTGAATATCTTCTTTTGAAGTTCCAACTACGATTAATTTATCTTCCAAATATGCGCCGTATGCCGGAGCTAAAATTTCAATTGATTTTTCGATGATTTTATCCTTGATTTCTTCAGGTTTTTCAATGCATTTGTTTTTTTCAACTTCCGCTATTTTAATGCGCGGTGTTGCGTTTGAAATCCTGTGTTTTTCAGCCACTGGGGTTTGGCTTCTTATCATTTCTTTTGCTTTTTCATAAACCTCTTCGCGCTGAACGGTTGCAATTTGTTGGCCATTGTATTCAAGGGCTAGTCCAAAAGTTTTGCTGTTCCAGTAAATAACTGTTGCTGCGAATAAAAAACTCGTTGTTAGCGGTAATGAGATTTTTTTCAGAAATGATTTTCTATTATGCTTTGGGATGTAAAATCGCATATAAATAAAATGCCTCCCATTTTTCTCGATTTAAAAGACTGTGTAAAAAGTATTTCTTAATTAATTATAACAAAAAATTACAAAAAATCAACAAGTTATTTAAAGTTTATTTAAATTTACTTTATTTATTGTAATCTACAGTAAAATTTATGTTAAAATTGCACGTTAAAAATAAATGTTTGAAGATAGCATAGGATAATGATATAATGAAGGATAGTTTTTAATTTTAGAAGGATTGATAAAAAATCTTTCGTCACTTGAATTTTTACACTTAGGAAGGATTGAAAAATATGAACATTCAAAACAAATACCGCACGCACTATTGCGGTAAAATTAACGAAGAAATGGTTGGAGAAGAAGTTCGTTTAGCAGGTTGGGTTGAAAACGTTCGTGACCACGGCGGTATCACTTTCGTTGACCTTAGAGACCATTTTGGTTATGTTCAAGTTGTTATTAATGATTCTGCAATGATAAAGAATGTTTCCCGCGAAAGCACTGTTTCTGTTCTCGGCAAGGTTGAAAGAAGAACTGAAGAAAACATAAACCCGAAAATTGCAACAGGTATGGTTGAAGTTAAATGCCAGAGTTTGGAAATTGTTGGCAAATGCACGAGTATGCTTCCTTTTGAAGTTGCAGATTCGGTTGAAACTAAAGAAGAACTCCGCCTCAAATATAGGTTCCTTGACCTTAGAAACCCTGTTATGCACAAGAAAATTCAGCTCAGATCTGAAATTCTTCACTTTTTAAGGAACAAAATGCATGAGCTCGGTTTCACTGAAATTCAAACTCCGCTTATGTCTGCTTCTTCACCTGAAGGCGCAAGAGACTATTTAGTTCCAAGCAGAAAGCACGCAGGAAAGTTCTATGCTCTTCCGCAAGCTCCGCAAATTTTCAAGCAACTTTTGATGGTTTCAGGCTTTGACAAATATTTTCAAATAGCTCCTTGCTTCAGGGATGAAGACGCCCGTGCAGACCGCTCTCCGGGGGAATTCTATCAGCTCGATTTTGAAATGTCTTTTGCAACTCAAGAAGATGTTTTCAAAGTTTCTGAAGAAGTTATTTACGAAACATTCACTAAATTTTCTGATAAAAAAGTTTCTTCAAAACCATTTGTCAAGATTCCTTATTCAGAAGCAATGCTTAAATACGGTTCGGATAAACCTGACCTTCGCAACCCGCTTGAAATCGTTGATATAACCGACATTTTCGAAAATTCAGGCTTTGCTGCATTCGAAGGAAAAGTCGTTCGTTCGATAACTGTTCCTGACATGGCTTCAAGACCGAGAAAATTCTTTGATAAAATGCAAGATTTCGCTCTTGAAATAGGAATGAAAGGCCTTGGATATATAAAAGTTGGCGAAAATGGCGAGTTTAGCGGTCCGATTAATAAATTCATCCCTGATGAAAGACGCGCAGTTCTCACTGAAAGATGCTCTATTAAACCAGGTTGCGTTGTTTACTTTATTGCTGACGAAGCTAAAAAAGTGGCTAAATTTGCAGGCCAAATTCGCACGGAACTCGGCAAACGCCTTGAACTTATTGACAAAGACAGATTTGAATTTTGCTTTATTGTTGACTTCCCGATGTATGAAGAAGACGAAGAAACCGGCAAAATCATCTTTACTCACAACCCATTTTCAATGCCTCAAGGTGGCCTAGATGCACTCAAAAATAAAAATCCGCTCGATATTCTTGCTTATCAATATGACTTAGTTTGCAACGGCATTGAGCTTTCTTCGGGCGCAGTTAGAAACCACGACCCTGAAATAATGCTTAAAGCCTTTGAAATTGCGGGCTACACTGAAGAAGATATCCTAAGTAAATTCAGTGCACTTTATAATTCATTTAAATTCGGTGCACCTGCCCACGCAGGAATGGCTCCTGGAGTTGACCGCATGATAATGCTTCTCCTCGATGAAGAAAACATAAGAGAAATCATAGCATTCCCGATGAACAGCAATGCGCAAGACGTCATGCTTGGTTCACCTTCAGAAGTTTCTGAAATGCAGCTTAGAGAAGTTCACATTAAGATAAGAGGTCAGCACAAATAAGGAGGAATCTTTATGGTTACAAAAGAGCAAGTAAAAGCGATTGCTAATCTTTCGAAGCTTTATCTTACCGAAGAAGAGCTCGCAACGGGCGAAAAAGAAATCAGTTCTATGATTAATTTCGTTGATAGCATGAACAGCATTGAAAAATTCGCCGAAGTAAGCGATGTGCATGATGACATTTGCAATGCTTTTCATGAAGATGAAATAGTGCCTTCATATCCGAGAGAAGAGATCTTGAGTAATGTTGGCGGTGGAAAAGACGGATTTTTCTACCTTAGCAAATCAAAATAATCGCTTTGAGAGGTGCGTAAGAATGGAAAATAAACACGAAGGAACCATTAAAAAAATCAGCAATGCGCTTGCTGAAAAAAAGGTTTCTTGCGAAGAAATTACTAAAAAATATCTTGAAGAAATCAAAAAAAGCTCCCTTAATGCTTACGTTAAAGTGTGCGAAGAAACCGCTTTAAATGCCGCCAAAAAAGTGGATGATAAAATAAGCTCGGGCGAAAAACTCGGCGTTCTCGAGGGCGTTCCGATGACGGTCAAAGACAACATTTCAACCAAAGGAATCGAAACGACTTGCTGTTCGAAGATTTTAGAAGGCTACACTCCAATTTATGACGCGCACGTTTGGCAGGTTCTTCAAAATAAAAATGCGATTTTGCTCGGCAAAACCAACATGGATGAATTCGCAATGGGTTCATCCTGCGAAACTTCGGTTTTTGGCCCGGCGAAAAACCCGCATAATGATAGCTATGTTCCGGGCGGAAGCTCAGGAGGGGTTGCCGCTGCAGTTGGAGGAAACATCGCTGCTTACGGACTTGGTTCAGACACTGGTGGATCAGTTCGTCAGCCGGCTAGCTTTTGCGGAGTTGTTGGGCTCAAGCCTACTTACGGTGCGGTTTCGCGTTACGGCTTGATTGCTTATGCTTCGAGCTTTGACCAAATTGGCCCGATTGCCAAAACCGTGGAAGATGTTTCGATTGTTTTCGACGAAATTTCTCAGTATGACCCGAAAGATTCAACTTCCAACCCGGTTAAAAGAGAAAAAACTTTTGATTCTTTGAACAAAGACGTTAAAGGTCTTAAACTCGGCGTTCCTAACCAATATTTCGAAGGAATTGACAAAGAAGTTGAAAAAGCTTTAAACGAAGCTATTGAAAAATATAAATCCATGGGAATTGAAATAGAGCGTTTCGATTTGCCTGAGGCTAAATGTGCGTTGCCAGTTTATTATGTTTTGGCTTGCGCTGAGGCTTCTTCAAACTTAGCTCGTTTTGACGGCGTTAGATACGGCTTTAGAGCGAAAGAATATAAAGATATTAACGAAATGATTTGCAAAACCAGGAGCCAAGGTTTTGGAAGCGAAGTTAAAAGAAGAATTTTGCTCGGCAACTATGTTCTTAGCTCGGGCTATTATGAAGCTTATTACGGCAAAGCTCAGAAATTAAGGCAGGTTATTTCAAATGGCTTTGCAAAGGCTTTCGAAAACTACGACGCCATTTTAACTCCTACTTCGCCTGTGACGGCTTTCCCGATTGGCAAGAGCTACAAAACTCCGGATGAAATTTACCTTGCTGACATTTGCACGGTTCCTGTTAACATTGCGGGGCTTCCGGCGGTTTCGGTTCCATGCGGGTTTGACTCTAAAAACCTCCCTGTGGGAATGCAAATCATCGGCAAAAAATTCTCAGAAGCAACGATTCTTAACATCGCGCATCAATTTGAAGTTTACACTGAGTATGCTTTCAACAAAAACTTGAATATGGGGGTAAGAATATGAAATATGATTTAGTTGTTGGGCTTGAAACGCACGTTGAGCTTTCAACTAAAACGAAGATATTTTGCAGCTGCGAAAATGACTTTGGTGCAGAGCCAAACACGCACTGTTGCCCCGTTTGTGTTGGTCACCCGGGCACTCTCCCGAAGATAAATAGGCAGGTAGTTAACTTTGCTGTTAAAGCCGGGCTTGCAACGAATTGTAAAATTAATTTAAGATCTAAAATGGATAGAAAAAACTATGTTTACCCTGACCTTGCAAAGGCTTATCAGATTTCTCAATTTGAAATTCCTATCTGCAAAGATGGTTTTGTTGAGCTTTCGAGCGGCAAAAAGATAAGAATAAACAGAATTCACATGGAAGAAGACGCGGGTAAGCTTGTTCACAATGGTGGAGACGTTTACATTGACTATAACCGTGGCGGGGTTCCGCTCATTGAAATAGTCACCGAGCCGGATATTTCTTCTTCAGATGAAGCAAAAGAATATGTTGAGAAGCTTCAGAATATTCTAAGATATGCCGGTGTTTCAGACTGCAAAATGCAAGAAGGTTCAATGCGCTGCGACGTTAACATTTCCGTTAAACCTGAAGGTAGCGAGAAATTCGGAACTAGAACCGAAATTAAAAACATGAACTCGATAACTTTCATGACGAAAGCTATTGATTATGAATACGAAAGACAAATTGACCTCATTGAAAGTGGAGAGGAAGTAATTCAGCAAACGCTTAGGTACTGCGAAGCAACGAACTCAACCGAGAGCATGCGCAGTAAAGAAGATGCTCAAGATTACAGATATTTCAGAGATCCTGACTTGGTTGAAATCGTTTTGACTGAAGAAGAAGTTGAAAAAATAAAAGAATCTCTGCCCGAAATGCCCGGCGACAGACTAAAAAGATATGTCAGCGAGCTTGGAATCCCTGAAAAAGATGCCATGCATTTGACAAAATACAAAAATGTTTCGGACTTTTTCGAAAAAGCTTGCGAAGGGCTTAAATCTGCTAAAACGGTTTCGAACCTCATTGTAGGCGAGATTTTCAGAAGCATTCAAACAGAATCTGAAAAAGAAAAATTTGAAATTTTGATAACTCCTGCTCAGCTTGGCGAGCTTGTTAAATTGACGGAAGAAAATAAAATCAACATGAATTTAGCGAAAAAGACTCTTTCAAAGATGCTTGAAACGGGCAAAGGCGTTAAAGAATTTATCTCTGAAAACGACATGAAAGGCCTCTCGGAAGAAGAACTCACCGCAATGTGCACCGAAGCGATAAATTCAAGTGAAGCTGCAGTGAAAGACTACCTTAGCGGAAAAGAAAAAGCGTTGAAATCAATTCTCGGCCTTGTTATGAGGCAAACAAGGGGCAGAGGAAACGCTCAAGAAATCGAAAAGAAACTTATCGATTTGATAAAAAATTCTTAGTTTGATAGATTTGCTTAAGGAGGAATATAAGATGACTAAATTAAACGAAAAAGAAAGTGCCATGGTTAGTGCTGGCAGTGATGAAAGCAAGGCCAGTAGAATTGAACCGAAATATTGTGAAAGATGTGGCAAAGAATTAAAAGAAAGCGACAAAAATGTTGAAGAAAAATACAAAGGCCGATTTTGCAGCGATTGTGTTTTTGCCATAAAAATTTATAGTAGGCCGGAATTTTAATTCATGAACCTCCTTTATGGAGGTTTTGTTTTATTTAATGCGAAAAACAAAATTTAAAAAATATTTTAAGTGATAATGGAGAAATTTAAGCATGAAAATAGAAAAGTTAACCGATGAAATGACAGAAAAAATTGTAGGAGGTTCAAAACGAAAAGTAAAAACGGTAACACGTAAGCTCATTGAAGTGCCTGAGGTTGAATGCATAGGATGTAGTAAATATTTTAAAACAGTGATTACTTACGATCGCCCACTTTATATGACTTTTGAAGAATACTCGGAACTGCAAAAAAATCGTCGCACTTGCCCACACTGTGGATACGTTAATATTCAGTATCAAGTTTTTAAAAGCAATACGCCACAAAAACTAATATTAAAACTTGACAAATTTATTTGAAATATATAAAATACAATCGAAACTATAAAAAGGAGGGATGAATATGGAAAATGAAGGATTAACTGAAGAAGTCGCTGGAGGAGTAAGATTAGATCCTGAAAATGAGATACGATATACTATTTCCAAGAAAGACGTTAATTGTGCCAGATGCAAAAGAAGATTTAAGTATTTTGAAAATAATGGCCCCATGCGTATAACGGAGAAATCATATATTAGAAGACAAATTCGTAGATGCACCTGCCCACACTGTGGATATGTTAATACTGAAAAAGAGCTAGGGGTTTAAAAATATAAAAGTGTAAAAAGCGGAGGAAACCATGATGGAAAAAGAACAATTGGCTGAGGAATTAACCGAAAAGATTTCAGGTGGAGCAGGAGTGGAACCTAAAAAGCAGATGCCTCATGGCTCTTTTAAGTCATCCGAAATAAATGTTAAATGTGCTAAATGTGGTAAAGAATTCAAGTATTATAAAGATGATCCCTATACACCGATGGCAATTACAGCTGTGGGATACTGGGAACGAGAAATTAAAAGACGTACATGTCCAAGTTGCGGATATGTTAATTCTGAAAAAGAACTAGGAATTTAAAGAATATAAAAGTATAAAAGGAGGAAATCACGATGGAAAAAGAGAAATTATCTGAAGAATTAACCGAAGAAATTTCAGGTGGAACAGGAGCGGAACCTAAAAAGGAGAAACTTCATGGCTCTTTTAAGTCATCCAAAATAAATGTTAAATGTGCTAAGTGTGGAAAAGAATTTGGATACGTTATAGATGAAGGGCCTTTGGAAATGATAGCTACTGCATACTGGGAAAGACAACGTAGAAGACGCACTTGCCCAAGCTGCGGGCATGTTAACTCTAGTAAAGAGTTAGGAATTTAAAAACAAGAAGATTGATTTTTTACAAAAAAATAAATTTGTATTTGACAAAACTATTTTAAACATATAAAATGTGAATTGAGACTACAAATAGGAGGACTCACACAATGGAAAAAGAAAAATTAAACGAAAATCTTATGAAAAAAGTAACTGAAGAAATTGAGCCTAAACCTTTTCACATTGGTGACCCTGTGGTTGAAAGAATGGATTTTTGCTCAAAATGCGGGAAACCTTTTAAAACACAATCAATTCCCTGGACGCCTCTTGGTAAAAAAATGTGTGAAGCATGTTTAGAAAAGGAACATTTGAAACTATAAAAATAACTTTTAAAGAAAATCCTCGATTAATGAGGATTTTTCTGGAATTAAAAATCTAAAAATTTTGATAAATTCGTCAAGGTTTGACATTTTATGCGGTAAGGGATAAAATCAGCTGAAAAAGCCTTGAACTGTTTGATTTTGATTGTAGTTAAAAATCTTGTTTTTGGGATGATTTTTTGATCAAAACTATTTATTTTTGACTATAAATATTTGCCGAAAAAATTAACTTAGGTGTTGAATTTTTTTCAAAATCATTTTATAATGGGTTTGGCACTATAATGGTGCTCGGGCGCTATGCCGGTTTTACCGTAGAAATAGTCATACGGTGCTATTTAAATGCACATCTGCATAGTGGTTAAAATGGCTTTATATAACACGCTAAAAAGCGTTTAATTTATTGAGGAGGAAACTTATGATAGCTGCAGGCGATTTTAGAAACGGTTCTACATTTGAAATTGACGGGAATGTTGTTTCAATTGTTGAATTTCAGCATGTTAAACCCGGAAAAGGAGCTGCTTTCGTTAGAGCGAAAATCAAAAATATTATTACAGGTGCTGTAACTGAAAGAACTTTTAACCCAAGTGAAAAATTCCAAGAAGCTTTTATTGAGCGCAAGGATATGCAATATCTTTACAATGATGGCGATCTTTATTACTTCATGGATAACGAAACTTTTGAACAATTGCCGATTAATTCGTCGGTTCTGGGTGATAACTTTAAATTTGTGAAAGAAAATATGACTTGCAGAGTTCTTTCTTACAAAGGGAATGTTTTCTCTGTTGAGCCGCCATTGTTCGTTGAACTTTTAATCACTCAAACAGATGTTGGATTTAAAGGCGACACTGCAACAAATGCGACAAAACCTGCAATTTTGGAAACAGGTGCTCAAGTTAAAGTTCCGCTTTTTGTTGAAGAAGGCGAGAAAATAAAAGTTGATACCCGCACAGGAGAATATATTGAGCGTGCATAGGTAATAATTATAAACACAACAAATTTAGGAGGAAATACTATGACAATTAAAGAACAAGCAGCATATTTAAAAGGTATGCTCGCAGGTATGGATCTTGATGAAGACCACAACGAAACCAAACTTTTCAAAGGAATTATTGACGCTATTGAAAATTTATCAAATTCTTTTGAAAACCTCGATGAAGACGTTGACGGAATTTTAGATCAACTCGAAGTTATGGACGAAGATTTAGCAGAAGTTGAAAACGAAGTTTTTGAAGAAGGCTGCGAATGTGGTTGCGATTGCGACTGCGAAAATGACTGCCATTGCGGATGCCATGACGAAGACGACGAGGAATGCTATGAAGTTGTTTGCCCAACTTGCGGCGAAAAAATTTGCATTTCTGAAGACATTTTAGATGAAGAAGAAATGAATTGCCCTAACTGCGGCGAACTTTTAGAGTTTGACCTTAGCGACTGTGACTGCGACTGCGATTGTTGCTGCGGTTGCGATTGTGACTGTGATGATGATTGTGACTGCGAATGCGATGATGATTGCGATTGCGGATGCAAATCTTGTGAAGACGATAAATAATAATTTTTAGAATTAACTTATGAAAGCGTGCGCAACTTTTTTTATCGGTTGCGCACATATAATTAAAAAATAACTTTCGGAAAGGACTGTTAAAATGAAGCTTTTTAAGAATATAAGCGCTTTTTTGGGCTTGGCTCTTACTTTCACCATGCTCATTTTTCTTGCAAGTTGCTCCGGAAGTGAAGAAAATCACAGACCTAAGCTGAAAGTTGGAATGGAATGTGCTTATGCACCATTTAACTGGATCCAACCTTCGGCAAAGGGCGGAGGGATTAAAATTTCAGGTGGATGGTATGCTTGCGGTTACGATGTTTATATTGCCAAGAAAGTGGCGCAGTCTCTTGGCAGAGAGCTTGAAATCGTTAAAGTGGATTGGGACGGGCTATTGCCTGCTTTAACTTCGGGCAAAATAGATGCAATTATCGCCGGTATGTCGGCCACTAAAAACAGAAGAGAAGCCATTGACTTCACTGATGAATACTTTAGTTCGAATGTTGTGGTCGTTATGAAAAAAGGCAGCAAATACGAAAGTGCAAAGAGTATTAATGACTTTGAAGGCGCAAGGATTACCGGTCAGCTTGGAACCATTCCTTATGATTTCATTGATCAGATGAAGGGTGCAAAGAAAGAAACTGCAATGGAAGATTTCGCTTCGATAATTTCTTCGCTTAGCGCAGGGAAAATTGACTGCTATGTTAGCGAGAAAGCAGCGGCATTAACCGCGGTGCACACTAACCCTTCGCTTACTTATGCTGAGTTTGAAGAGGGCAAAGGTTTTACATATAATGAAGATGAAATTGAAGTTAGAATAGGTGTTAAAAAAGGCGACAGTCTGCTTGGTGAGATTAATAATGCGCTTAAAGAGATAAGCCCGAGCGAAAGAGAAGATTTGATGAACAAAGCCGTTGAAAATTCTTGCGTTAAATAATTTGTTTTTTTAAAAAATCGGGAGGTGAAAATAAATTGGAAAGAAATTTCTTTTCATGGATAGTTTACATACTTGAAAATTACGGAACATGGTTTCTAAGAGGAACAGGCACAACGCTTCTTATCTCGTTTTTAGGCACTTTGATTGGGTTTTTAATTGGTCTTGGAATTTGCAC
This sequence comes from uncultured Eubacteriales bacterium, assembly GCA_934726435.1. Taxonomy (GTDB): domain Bacteria; phylum Bacillota; class Clostridia; order Oscillospirales; family Acutalibacteraceae; genus UMGS1491. The sequence goes on along the minus strand of CAKVDR010000002.1, from coordinate 737 downwards.
GGTTAGAACTGCTCCGCAGCCGCATAACAAACTAAAAATGGTTTTAATGAAAATCATTAATATTATTTTCAGCTGTTATGTTGAAATTTTTAGAGGAACCCCTATGATGGTTCAATCAATAGTTATTTATTTTGGCATGCAGGAGTTCATTGGAATTAACTTTAGCCCGACTGTTGCGGGAATTATAATCGTTTCGATTAATACGGGCGCTTACATGGTTGAGGTCGTTAGAGGCGGAATTCAAAGCGTTGATTTGGGCCAAATGGAGGCAGCGAGGTCAATCGGAATGACTCACTGGCAGGCTATGTTTTACATAATTCTTCCTCAGGCAATCAGGAATATCTTGCCGGCAACGTGCAACGAGCTCATAATTAACATAAAAGATACTTCAGTTTTGAATGTTATTTCAGTTACAGAGCTGTTCTTTGTTACGAAATCAATAAGAGGTGCGATTTACAGAACTTACGAAACGTTCATAGTTGTTGCGGTGATATATTTGGTTTTAACTTTAACCGTTACAAGGCTTGTTAAATACATAGAAAAACGCATGGATGGGCAAGAAGAATTCGAAGCAGCGCCTTCAACCATTCCTTTTAAGTAAGAAATAAGGTGGCAGTTAAGATGAATGTTATAGAAGTGAAAAATCTTAAAAAATCTTTTGGAAACAACTCTATTTTAAAGGGAGTAAACTACACCTTAAAAGAAGGAGATGTTTCTTGCATAATCGGTCCTTCAGG
>CAKVDR010000001.1 GCA_934726435.1 uncultured Eubacteriales bacterium | reverse complement strand
AAAAAGTTATCCACACGATCTCATTACCGTGTGAATTCATAAATTTATTGCTCCGATTTTCTCGGAGCATTTTTTATTGATTATTCTAGCTCTTATGAAGATATGAATATATATCAAGTCCTTCAATTTCTTCATGATCACCATAAGTTAATGAAGCAGCGTCGTATACCGAGCCATAAATACGAATCTTCCCATCCCTCATGAAATGAGCTCCAGGCGATCTACGAAGCCCTCTATTCAGCCTTGGCCTAACAGGGATCGGCCTGGCTATATCAATTTCATAACCACATTTAGGTGTGGTGCTAGCAAAAGCAGTTCCAGCGCAAAAACCTAATCCCAAAATTGCAGAAGTGCTTAAAACAAAAATTTTTTTAATTATTTTCATATGATCCTCCATATTTAATCTTACATTAAGAGTAATATCACAAATTTTGAGTTTTGTACACAAAAAAACAATATTTCAGAGTTTCAACCCAAAAGTCTAAAATCATTAAACAAAATTTAGTAAACTAATATGATTTATTTTAAACCTCATAAAAATAGTCTAAAATTGTCTATAATAGAAAAAATACCATTAAAATTTATCGATTTGGTGAAACCATGAATTTGAGATTCCAATTTTACGCGGGGGATTTTTTCTCAGGTTTTAATATAAACTCAAAAAGTGAATGACTGCTATCTCCCATTCCGCCTAGTAAAATTCGAAATAAAAAATTTTTTAAAAAAATTTGAAAAAAACACTTGACAATATAAAACAGGCGTGGTATAGTATAGATGTTGGTGTTGATGATATCCAGGGTACACCCGTTCCCATCTCGAACACGGTAGTTAAGCTGGATGATGCCGAAAATACTTGGCTGGAAGCGGCCTGGGAAGATAGGAAAATGCCAACTTTTTTTATGCCTTTTTTTAGTTTATTAAAATAAAAAGTTATCCACACGATCTCATTACCGTGTGAATTCATAAATTTATTGCTCCGATTTTCTCGGAGCATTTTTTATATCATTAATTTTTCGTAATAGTTCAAATCAAACATAAGCAAAAACATATCAACTGGCCTAGCTTCTTCCTCTTTCAAATTTTTGAAAACGTCATCTTCAAATTTCAAAGGAACAGACTTCGAGCTTTTTCTAATAGCATCCGAAATTCCAATACCATAGTGAGCATTCATTTCAGATGTCCTGCGAAGTTTATTATAAGGATACGGCTTGCTCACTGTATGCTTAACCGAAATTTTAGATCCTTTTTTAGATATTCCACTCGCAAAAGCAGTCCCAGTGCAAAAACTTAACCCCAAAATTGCGGAAGTGCTTAAAACAAAAATTTTTTTAACTATTTTCATGTGATCCTCCATATTTAGTTTTACATTAAAATTAATATCACAAATTTTGAGTTTTGTACACAAAAAAACAATATTTCAGAATTTCAACCCAAAAGTATAAAATTATTAAATAAAATTCAGTGAACTAACACGATTTACTTCAAACGCCATAAAAACAGTCTAAAATTGTCTATATTTGCAAAAAAATAAAAGCCTAGCCCATCTAAAGCCAAGCTTTTATAAGTTATTTTAATTTTAGATGCGATGTCATTTCTGGCCATGATTGATCAAATTTTTTCAACGAATTTGATGCCACTTCAAGAAGCTCAACCAAAAGGTTCATTTCTTTTTCGAGATTATACTTGTGTATAAGATTATGCCAATACTTAATTTTTGTATCCATTAATTCTCTATTCGCTACCATATATGTTGCAAATTCTCGGCCAGTTGGTAATCTATATGGTTCATTTTTAATTTCACCAAATTTTCCCTTTTTAAGTTCTTTTAAAATTTGTTCTATTTTAATTCCTTCATTTTCATATAGCCAAGCTGCAGCCATAAATAATTTTGCAATGTCATTAAAACCTACAAAATCACCGCTGCCGTCTTTTCCAGCTCCTGTATCCATAGGCATTTTATTAGAACTTCCTGAGCGAGAAGCAAACGCTGAACCACTTCAGGTTATTACTCCTAAACTCAAAATTGATGCTATAACTGCATTTAATTTATTCTTTTTCATAAAAAATCACGTTAAAATATATAAATTACTAGGCCCACACTAAATTATAAAATAATATCGATTATAAATTCTATTACAAAGTCGTTTAAGAGTAAGAAAAGCTCCAGCTTCATATTTTAATCCATTCATAACTGAATGAAGCATCAAAGAACTCAGAATACTCTCAAGTTCATCATGGCACTTTATAGATTTTGAAACAAAATCTTCAGTACTTAGAGGCAATTCATGCCATCTTCTCATATCAAATGGAGGTTTCAAATCTTTCCAATCTTCACTACATTCAATAAGATACCTTAACTCATAACTTATCTTAGTTTTATATTCAGCAAATTCTTTTTTCCTTGATTTAATAGCTGCTATAATCCTTGATCTTGCTGCGTTATATCTTCTAAGTTCATCCTCTTTTTTAGGTCCTTTTAATTTTGCGGTATTCCTTACATTTGACGACCTTTCACCAAGAACAGCTCGTCCTTTAATTTCTTCTTTTGAGCCGTTTTCACCTATTTTAGAAGCAAATGCAGAACCACTGCAAACTACTCCTAAACTTAAAATTGACGCTATAACTGCATTTAATTTATTCTTTTTCATTTCTTTTACCCATTATAATATTGACTATAAATTTCATCACAAATTCCTTGGAGATCAGAAAAAATGTCAGATTCATGTTTAAGCCCATTCATAACTGATTGTGCTTCCAAACTGATTAAAATACGACAAAGTTCATCATGATATAATAAAGATTTTGAAATAAATTCCTCACTACTTAGTGGTAATTCTTTGAATCTTTGCATACCAAATAGAGATCTTAAATTTACCCACTCTTTGCTACATTTATTGATAGCATCTAATTTCTCATCAAGTAATATTTTTATAGTTCCTATAGTAATCTTTTTTTCTTCTGATTTATTAACTGGTTTACTTTCTATTTTTTTCACACTATGTATTTTAGATTTTTGGGTTTTCGGTGCTATTCTTGCTTTTTCAAATGTGCTACTATTTAATGTCGCATTGCATCTTCTAAGTTTAGGTTCTTCTACAATCTTCTTTTTAGGTTTTATTTTTAACATCTCTGCACCTTTTTTCATCTCACTTGCGGTGCAAATAACAACTTTTTTTCCGATTCTTCTCGAATCTTTTCCTTCTACTTTAGAAGCAAATACAGAACCACTGCAAACGATTCCTAAACTCAAAATTGACGATACAACTACATTTAATTTACTATTTTTCATTTCTTTTCCTCGTTATATTTATTATAAATTTCATCACAAACATTTTGAAGGTCAATAAAAATGTCGAACTCATGTTTCAATCCGTTTAAAAGTGATTGAACCCTCAAATTATTTAAAACACAACAAAGTCCTTCATAACATTTTATGGATTTTGAAGTGAACTCTTCACTAGTCAGTGGCAATTCACCCCATCCTTCCGTGCCAAATAGAGGCCTTAAATTTATCCAGTTTTCTTTGCATTCAATAAGGTCTTTTAATAACTCGTCTAATCCTTTTTTCTTTGGAATATTAATTACTCTTCTTCCTCTTACTGTAATACGTGCTCTAGATTCTTCTCTTTCACATGCTTTTTCCATATCTTTTTTTGTGCAAATAACAACCTTTTTTCCAATTCTTCTTGAATCTTTCCCTTCTACTCTAGAAGCAAATACTGAACCACTGCAAACGATTCCTAAACTCAAAATTGATGCTATAACTGCATTTAATTTAAATTTTTTCATTAATTGCCTCCTTATTATAAAAATAATTTATTGAGCTACTGTTGAATAGTAATCAATTACCTTGACATTATCTATTAATCTACAACAGATATACACGATATTTTTCATAATACCGTATTCTTCGCTGAGCTCCTGACTTTCTGAAAAATTTCTCAGATGTTTTAAAATCTTTAGAAGATCACTATCACTTTTCAAAATTCTTTCAATGAAACTGTCAACATCTATTTGTGCTTTTTTCCACCCTAATCGATCATACGATTCTCTTAATTCTTTGGGCCAATATATACTAAGTTGATAAAATTCTTCCAACTTTTGCTCTAACATAACTTTCAATTTTTCATAGCGAAAGCTGAACCATTGCAAACGATTCCTAAACTTAAAATTGATGCTATAATTGCATTTAATCTGAGATTTTTCATTAGTAATCCTCTCTCTTTACCTTGGAATTTACACTTTACTTAAAAACAAACTTATTAACCTTTTTGATAAACAACAAATCCGCAAAATCTTACATCGCTCTTAGGAAATATTCACCTAATGAATGATTCTGAGTCCGTTGAGTATATCAGCTAGGATCTTATCATATTCTATCAAAAATTCTTTTTCTTTCAAAGAAATTTTACCTTCCTCTACAAGCATAGAGTAAAAATCTTCAAAATCCACGATATCTTCAAACGATTCAGGTGCTACAAATCTCGGTGTGTTAACAGGAACCTGATCAAAATTCTGATAATTTTGCATTCCACTCTCTACGATGATATCTCTTCCGGGCAACTTAGGCACACATCTTTTTGAAGCGCATGCAAACCCGCTGCAAGCCACCCCTAAACTCAAAATCGGCACTATTATTGATTTTAATTTACTCATTGTTCCTCACTTTAATAATTATAAAATTAAAATTTTATTTATACAATGCATTATAAAGAGCTATATCATAAACTTGATACATATATCCAGCTTCTTCTATTTTTTCTTCATCCATAAGTCTAGTAAACTCCGAATATAAATAACTTATAAATTCACCTGAGCGTTCTTCATCGCTACTTAAGGCAACAAAATCATTAACATTACTAGGGAAGTCACTCGATACAACGCTTTTAAGTTCATTAATTAAAAATTTTAAAGTTTTATCATTTTCAGATTCACATGCATTTTCAAGATCGACAATAGGTTCATCTTCAGATTCATCCTTAAGTTCATCTTTAGGTTTATCTTTAAGTTCGTTCTTAGATTCATCCTTAAGTTTATCTATAGATTTATCTTCAGGTTTGTCCTTAAGTTCATCTTTAAGTTTATCTATAGATTTATCTTTAAGTTCGTCTTTAGGTTTATCTATAGATTTATCTTTAAGTTTGTCTTTAGGTTTATCTATAGATTTATCTTTGAGTTCGTCTTTAGGTTTATCTTTAGAAAATTTGGGTACTTCTATTACTCCAAAACCACTATAAGGCACTTTTTTAATCACTTTTTCAACAGCTATATTGTAAACTTCAAACATATATTGAGATTCTGTTATTTTTCCCTCTTTAATAAGTCTCACAACTTCTGAACTTAAAAAATCTAAAAATGGGCCTGAATTTTTTTCGCTATCACATATAAAAATAAAATCTATAACCGTCCTAGGTAATTTTTTTGATGTAACATTTTTAAGTTTGTTTAGTAAAAGTCTTAAATTATTATCACTTTCAGAATTACATGCATTTTCAAGATCAGCAATAGGTTCATATTCGCAAAATGTTGACATTTCTTCCGGCTCTTTCGAAGCACATGCAAAGCCGTTACACGCCACTCCCAGGCTCAGGATTGACAATATCACCGCACTTAATTTAAATTTTTTCACGAGTGTACTCCTTTTTTAAAATATAATTATTCATCCTCTACCAAAATTTCTTCACAAATTTTATTTGCAACAGATAATCTATATGGTTTGCAGTCTTTTCCACGTGCTAAAATTTTATTAAATTCATCCTTAACACCAAGATAAAGACTATACAAAGGAATATTTCCTTCCACAGCTTCATTTTCTGCCAGTCGTAAAATAAAATTAATTATTTTAGTCTTGCTGTAGCCAAGAACATAAAGTGCCGCAAAAGCAAACATAATCTTTATGCTGCAACAAGGATTATAAATCCTAACAGAAATATCGTCTTCTCCTGTTATTTCAGTTTTTTTCAAAGATTCACGCGAAACATCCTTTACATATACATTTTCAGTTTTTAATCCAACTACACTATAACCCGCTATGTCATATCCATAAACATAATACCCGGTAAGCCTATAAACATCAAAAAAGTATGTAATACCAGGAGTTTTTGCACGCACAAAACCACTGATCCCCGATGCAAACGCACTCGTGGCTAAACTCATAACCGTGCAGAGGCTAAGACCTAAAGCTACAATTTTTTTTAGCAAACTTATTTTCACTTTTACACCCCCTTTTACAAATATATCGTTTCATTTTATCATAATTTCTTAATTTTGTCAATATAACTATTTAATAAATATATTCCAATTATAAAACCATAATACAAATTTTTATATATAAAATTTTACGCTATTATACTTTGATCAATATACCAAAGTATTGCTATGGCAGTGTCTATATCTTTTAAACAACTTTCCTCCAACAGTGCATCATTTTCAAACGCCCAGCGCTCGCAAAAATCCCTTATCTTAAAGAGAAATTCAATCACGCTTTCAACACCACAATTAAATTGCAAAGTCAAAGTATTTTTACTCCTGCGAACTAAATCACTCAGACTTTCCCTCCTTGATTGAAGCCTGTCTATAATGTTATCCATTTGACATTCCCGCCATAATTTATCACGGTAAAATTTCGGAGCATTAATTTTATCATCAATTTTTTGTAAAAGATCTATAACATAATAATAAACTAACACGTTAAGTGGCATAAACTGTTTATCATAAAATTTTCGAACACAAATTTTAAAGGAATTCAACCTAGAACACTCCTTAAAACCTTTAAAAGAAACGCCCGTACATAACTCAATGTGAAAAACGCCTCTATAACATTTCGACTCTCTTAATGTAAATATATTTTTACCATAAATTTCCTCTTCAAGATTTTCAATCTTTTCGCAAATTTCAAACTTATTAATCGGCACAGGACCGATCAGATCTACCCTCAACGCTTTTTTTGAATTTACATCCAAGTTGAATATATCATCCAAATTAATAGCTGTTTCTTTTTCTTTATGGGGTTTCATTGCCTGTCTTTCTTCTTCCAGGCGTTTAGCCAAAGGGGTTGAATCGGAAAATATCGCTTTTTTAGTGTGGACGCGGCTTGCATAAACGGGGTGCAATGCAGAAACAGAAAAAATCATTGACGATAAAGTCAATGAGCCAAGTTTAAGAATCTTATTACTTTTCATAAATAAATGCCATCCTTCTCTCATCTTTAAATTTATTTCATTATAATAATTGTATTCTTATTTTAACATATCTATAACTATCATTCAATTTTGTAGAAAAAATTTGAGAGTATAAATAAATTCTTTACACTCTCTTCTAAAATAAATATGTTATTTAATGATATCTGTTCCCATATATTCCCTTAAAACCTCTGGGATTTCAATTGTGCCTTCATTTGTTTGGTAATTTTCAAGAATTGCCGCAACGGTTCTTCCAACTGCAAGACCTGAACCATTTAAAGTGTGTGCAAATTGAGCTTTATCTTTGGGGCTGTCTTTAAATCTTGCTTGAAGTCTTCTTGCTTGATAATCTTCGAAATTTGAGCACGAAGAAATCTCAACATATCTTCCGTAAGAAGGCATCCAAACTTCAATGTCGTAAGTTTTAGCAGAAGAAAATCCTAAGTCACCCGTCGAAAGGCAAACTACTCTGTAAGGAATCTTCAAAAGTTGCAGCAAGTTTTCAGCATCAGCGGTTAATTTTTCAAGTTCGTCATAAGAATTTTCCGGGCGAACGAATTTAACGAGCTCAACTTTGTTAAATTGATGCTGACGAATAAGACCTCTTGTGTCTCTTCCTGCAGAGCCGGCTTCAGCTCTAAAACAAGCGGTATAAGCGCAGTATTTAATAGGCAGTTTCGTTCCGTCAAGAATCTCATTTCTGTGCATATTTGTCACAGGCACTTCAGCCGTGGGCACGAGGTAATAATCGCTGTTTTCAAGCTTAAAAGCGTCTTCTTTAAACTTAGGAAGTTGACCCGTACCCGTCATTGAATCTGAATTAACAATAAACGGCGGCAAAATTTCGGTGTAACCCTTTGAAGTGTGAGTGTTCAAAAAGAAATTTATAACCGAGCGTTCAAGCCTTGCGCCCATTCCTTTGTAAACATGAAACCTCGTACCGGTGATTTTCGCTGCGGTTTCAGGGTCTAAAATACCAAGTTTTTTGCCAATTTCCCAGTGCGGCAGGACTTCATCATTCCTTGGCTGACCCCATTTTCTAACCTCAACGTTTTCTGAATCATCCTTCCCAACAGGCACAGATTCATGCGGAACATTCGGGATAGAAAGCAAAATCTTCCTTTGTTTTTCTTCAAGCTCAGAAATTTTAGCCCTCAAAGAAGAAATTTTTTCAGAAAGGGTTTTCATTTCTTTCATTATTTCAGTTGTGTCTTTGCCCTCTTTTTTCATTTGAGGAATTTTCTTGCTAACGTCGTTTTGGCGGGCTTTTTCGCTTTCCATTTCACCCATCAAATTTCTTCTCTCGGCGTCTGTTTCAATAACTTCATCCACCGTGCTATCGAGGTCAGCATTGCGGTTTTTCATTGCTTTTTTTACTAAGTCGGGATTACTTCTTATGAACTTAATATCCAGCATTATCATCACTCCCAATTAATTTTCAAAATTAAAACAAGCTGATTTTAACACAATTTAAAGTGCAGCGGAAGAGATTTTAGAATTTTTTCTAGGGTATTTTTTTGGCGTTTCGGATTTCTTCTTAATGACCACAATACTTCTTTTGCCTTTTTCTAAAGGAAGCTCGCAGTGAAACTCTGCTTCCAAAACCCCGCCAAGAAGCGAAATCGCACGGTTTGCAGCCTTAACTTCTTCAGAAATTTCAGGGCCCTTAAGAGCAATTAAACATCCACCTGTTTTAACGTAACCCAAGCAATATTCCGCCAAAACATTAAGCGGCGCAACCGCTCTTGAAACCGCAAAATCGTATTTTTCACGGTAATTTTCATTGTGCGCGAGTTCTTCAGCTCTGGCGTGAATTATATCGGCGCTGATTTCAATTTTAGAAGCCAAATTTTTAAGAAAAGTAACCCTTTTGTTAAGGCTGTCAACCAGCGTGAGATTTACTGTAGGGTTTAAAATTTTCAAAGGAACTCCCGGAAATCCTGCGCCCGTTCCAACGTCTATTACTTTTGCGTTTTCATTTATTTTCATGAATTTGCAAATTATTATGCTGTCTAAAAAGTGTTTTATTGCAATATCGTCGGGCTCTTTGATTGATGTCAAATTAGTGTGCGCGTTATATTCAAGCAAGTAATTTTTGTAAATTTCAAACTGCTCGAGTTGGCGCTCGCTCAAATTTAAACCAAATTTTTCAGCTTCGGTTTTTAAAAGATTCAAGAATTTTCCACCTCTTTCGAAGAATTTGTTGAAAGCCAGATCATTATAACCGAAATGTCAGCCGGGCTAACGCCGGAAATTCTGGAAGCTTGGCCAATATTAAGAGGCTTAATTTTGCTTAATTTCTCAATAGCCTCAAGCCTAAGACCCCTTATTGATTTATAATCCGTTTCGGGGGAAAGCAGCTTATTTTCCAGCCTTCTCATCTCGCTGACTTGACGAAGTTGCCTTTTAATGTAACCTTCGTATTTAATTTCAACCGAAACTTTTTCGAAAATGCTCTCGTCAATTTCCGGCCTTGAAGGGTCGAATTCAGTTAAATCATCGTAGGTTATTTGCGGGCGTTTTAAAAGATCGATCATTTTAATTCCCGTCATGAGGGGTGCCGTGCCTTTTGCAGTCATTATTTCGCTTAATTTTTCAGATGGAGAAATAACAACCGTTTTGATTCTTTCAATTTCAGATTCTTTAAGGCGCTTCCTTTCAAGGAAGTCTTCCCATTGCTTGTCGTTTATAAGCCCGATTTTTCTTCCAATCGGCGTCAAGCGCTCATCAGCGTTATCTTGCCTTAAAACAAGCCTATATTCTGAGCGTGAAGTCATCATTCTGTAAGGGTCATTAACACCTTTCGTTACAAGGTCATCGACTAAAGTTCCAATGTATGAACTTCCACGGTCGAGAATCATTGGTGGCTCGCCTTTAATTTTAAGCGCAGCGTTAATTCCCGCAACCAAACCTTGAGCCGCAGCCTCTTCATAGCCCGAGCTTCCGTTGAACTGGCCCGCACCATAAAGACCAGGCAGTTTTTTGAATTCAAGCGTGCTGTAAAGTTCAGTCGGGTCGACAATATCATATTCAATCGCATAAGCCGGACGCATTATTTTAACATTTTCAAGACCTTTAATCGTGCGGTACATCTCGATTTGAACTTCTTCAGGAAGCGAAGTTGACATACCTTGAAGGTACATTTCCTCCGTTCCAAGGCCACAAGGTTCGATAAAAAGCTGATGCCTTTCTTTTTCAGAGAATCTCACGATTTTATCTTCGATGCTTGGGCAATAACGAGGTCCAACGCCTTCAATTTTTCCGCTGTACATCGGGGCTCTGTGCAAATTTTTTAAAATAACTTCTTTTGTTTTTTCGTTAGTCCAAGAAATATAGCAGTCAACTTTATTTTCAAGATTTTCTTCAGTTCTGTAAGAAAATGGCACTATTTTGCTATCTCCAGGCTGCTTTTCAAGACCCTCGAAATTAATACTCGATTTTAAAACTCTTGCAGGCGTTCCGGTTTTGAATCTTTTAAGGTTAACGCCCATTTCACGCAAACTGTTGCTAAGAGTTCTCGCCGGGAAGACTCCGTCAGGGCCGCTTTCATAAGAAACATCGCCGATGAAAACCTTGCCCTTAAGGAATGTTCCCGTTGCAATTACCACAGCTTTGCACAAATATAAAATTTCATTCCTGGTTTTTAAAGCCCATTTATCGCCTGCTTTTTCGATAGAAACAATCTCAGCCTGTTTCAAAACCAAATTCTTTTGCATTTCAAGCTTATGTTTCATGGTTTCTTTGTATCTATTCCTGTCAATCTGCGCACGAAGCGAATGAACCGCCGGGCCTTTGCCTAAATTAAGCATCCTGCTTTGAAGCATGCACTCATCAGCTGTTTTTCCCATTTCGCCGCCAAGAGCGTCAATTTCTCTCACGAGGTGGCCTTTAGCCGTTCCGCCGATGGATGGATTACATGGGCAATTGCCAACTGAATCCAAATTTATTGCAAAAACCGCCGTTTTGCATCCAAGCCTTGCGCTTGCAAGACCAGCCTCTATTCCTGCGTGGCCACCACCGATGACCGCAACTTCAAATTCTTCTGTATATTCCAATTTTTCACCCTTCTTTTTAAACTTCTGTATCTTAAATTCTAAATATGTAACAATAATTAACATAAGCTTTGAAATCCAAAACATAGCAATAATACATCCTGCAAGTTTCATCGCACAAATAAGCCAGTTCTTCTTTATTTAAATTTTCAATCGGCTTCCTTCCCAGTTTTAAAAGTAAGTCATTATAAACCGGGAGAATTTTATTTTTGATAGAAAAAATCAAACTTTCAACATTATCCGCACTGTCCATCATGCTTTGTTTTTCATTGACAATAAAATAACTTGCTTTCTTTTTAAACATATCCCAAGCAATATTCCGCGCTATATTCATGCGATGATCACCACTAAAAATGAAAACTTTAAATACTCCATCAATACTCCAAAATTCTCCGAAAGTGCACCTTATATTCTCAGAATTATTTATATATCTGCAGAGGTTACATGAAATATAAAACTTTCCTCTATCTTTAGCCATGGTTTTAAAAAAAACTTCACCTTTAACTACCTTGCTAAAATCTTGATTAGTCACATATGATGCGGCATGCACAGTGTTAGCAAAACATGAGAATAAAACCAAAACTAATACCATTAATTTATTCGCGAATTTTTTAAATTCTGTTATCATTGGAAATCTCACCCTTTTAAATTCAATTATTTTCCAACGCAAAATTTAGAAAAAATCTTATTAACGGTTTCGATATTAACATTCTCGCCAGTGAGATTCATCAGCTCAGAAGCGGCATTTTGAATAAGCACAGTGACAGCATCGAGTGTTATACCACTTTTTAAATCTTCGGCTGCACTACTTACCATTTCGAGAGCCCTTTTCATAGCCGTAAATTGGCGTTCATTAGAAATAAGTGCCTCAGAAGGCTCAACTTCAGAAACCGCAACGACTTTTTGAAGCATTGCCCTAAACTCCTCTTCGCCTTCATAATTAAGCGCCGACATCTCAACAATTTTGCCCGAAAAGTCCGAAAGATCACTCGGGCTTATTTTCATTCCAAGGTCCATCTTGTTGAGAACTACTATCGTCTTAGAAGCGTCGCAAAGCTTCATTATTTCTAAATCTTCAGCCGTCAGCGGCTGCGAAGCGTCTAAGATCAGTATATTCAGGTCGGAGTCATTAATTGATTTTTTAGCTCTTCCAACACCTATTTTTTCAACAATATCGTCAGTTTCTCTGATTCCTGCAGTGTCAACCAGCAAAAGAGGAATATCGCCAACCATAACGGTTTCTTCAACCATATCTCTTGTTGTTCCGGCAATGTCAGTAACAATTGATTTTTCACAACCCGAAATCAAGTTCATAAGGGTTGATTTGCCCACATTCGGTCTGCCAATTATCACTGTTTTCACGCCATCAGTCAAAACTTTGTCGTAGTTTTTAATCAAATTTGATATTCCATTTTGAACTTCTTTTAAATCGTTTGCAAGGTTTTTGGAATCAACTTCGGGGATATCTTCTTCAGGGAAGTCCGCCCAAACCGAAAGCGAAGCAGAAATTTCAAGGAGTTTTTCTTTAAGAGAGTTTATTTTTTTGCTCAAAACGCCGTCTCTTTGATTCTGTGCAATTCTGTTTGCACGCCTACTTCTAGCGGAAATTATATCCATAACTGATTCCGCCTGAGAAAGGTCAACCTTACCATTTAAAAATGCTCTTTTCGTGAATTCGCCTGGGCCAGCAAGAATCGCGCCTTCGTCCAAAACCGCTCTTAAAACCTCCCTTGTAACAAAAAGCCCACCATGGCAAGATATCTCGGCAACATTTTCCCCTGTGTAGCTATAAGGAGCGCGGAAAACCAGCAAAACGGCTTCATCGATGACTTCTCCATTTTTAACGATTTTCCCGTACTTTGCAGTGTAGCCTTTCATATCAGTAACCTTGGTGGAATTGTTAAACGGAACAAAAACCTTGCTCACGATTTCTATCGCATCATCCCCCGAAATTCTTATAACGCCTATTCCTCCAACGCCTTTGGCTGTTGAAATAGCGGCAATAGTACTCATAATTCCTCCACATTTTAAAATTAGCCCTAAAAAAGGCTAATTCTTTTAAACATTTATTTTTTCTTCTTTAACGCTAATGACCTTAGCTTCTTTTGCTTCAAGCATTGAAATCCTGGCAGCTTCGGATTTAGCATTTATTGTATTTATATTCCAGTATTTTCCTATTATTATACTTATAACCGTGCCGATTACACCATTTACAAACCAATAAAATCCAACCGCAGCAGGCATAGTGTAAGTAACATATGTCGTGAAAAGCACTGCACCATATGGCATGAACTTCGCGCAGCCTTGAGCTTGGTTTTGCATCCCACTAATTTTTTGAGAAACGAATATTCCCGCAGCAGAACTGGCAAGGCAAAGCAAAGGAATAATCCAAAGCATTTCTTTGAAGTTCGAACCACTTGGATTACCAAGAAGATTAATTCCGCAGAAGTTAAATCCTGTGCTGTATTCTTCAACATCAGCAAACTCTTCTTTGCTAAGTTTCTCACCAAGGAAGCCTTTAAGGCTTTCAAAATGTCTTACGATTTGAAGCTCTTCATAAGGAGGTTTAATTTTTTCCTCTTCTTTCAAAGTAGAAACAATCGAAGTAACCTTTTCTTGAGGAATATGAAGTGTGTTATGAAGAGGCCTTGCAATTGCACCGAAAACTCCGCCCCAAATTAAAAGCGGAAGAATCATAGTCGTGAAACAGCCCGCCATCGGGTCAATGCCCTCTTTTTCATAAAGAAGAGCTCTTTCCTCATTGTATTTCTTAGGGTTTTTCTCATATTTTTTTCTAAGTTCTGCATCCTTCGCACTAACTCTTGAAGTAAGAGCCATATTTTTTTGCCTTTTAATAGTAAAAGGAAGCATGACCAGATTTATGACTAAAGCAAAAAGAGTTATCGCAACTGCGTAGTTGCTGACTGCATCAAAGAAAAACCACAAAAGATAACCGGAAATATTTCCAAATAAATCAAATATGAATCCCAAAATAAATTCTCCTTCAAAACAAAAATTAAAACTTTATTTCCGAGGAACCGGGTCGTAACCGCCTTTGCAAAAAGGGTTACACCTTAAAATACGGCAAAATGCCATAAAACCTCCCCGAAAAGCACCAAAACGATCAATCGCTTCAAGCGCATACTCCGAGCATGTGGGAACAAACCTACAGCACGGCTTTTTGAGGGGAGATATAAATTTCATGTAAAAACGTATTAAACTCATCATCAAAAATTTCATTTAATTAAACCCAACTTTTTAAGGTGATGAGCCATTTCTTTCGAAGCATCATAGCTTTTAGCAAGAGGTGTACCCTTTCTCGCAACAAAAACTATGTCAAAATTCCCGGCTAAATTTTCGTTTAAACCGGAAAAAGAGGCCCTTAAAATTCTTCTCGCACGATTTCTCTTGACGGCATTGCCTATTTTTTTGCTCGTTGTTATTCCCACACGGTTAAAACCGCATTTATTCTTCAAAATGTATGTAACAAGAAGTGGCGAGGATGCATATTTTCCTTTGCAATACACCCGCCTAAAATCTTGATTTCTATTTAGAGATACCATTTTTTTCATAGCAAGCTTCCTTTTTGAGATTAAACCTAAAAGCTTAACCTCTGAACCTCAAAAAAACGAGAGCAAAACTCCCGAGGATGCGCTAACCGCGCGAAAAATTAGTAAGAAAGTCTCTTTCTTCTCTTAGCTCTTCTTCTTGCAAGAACTTTAATTCCGTTGCGTGTTGACATTCTTTTTCTGAAACCGTGTTCTTTTTTTCTGTGGATTTTCTTAGGTTGATATGTTCTTTTCATTGATTTTTCCTCCCGGATTGTTTATTTTCTTTATTCACAATTTGTATTTTATGACCATAAAAAGGCATAAAAATTTTGTGTTGTCAAAAATAAGTATATAACTTAAAAATCCTCCTGTCAACTAGTTTTTGAGTAAATTTAACTTTAAACATACTATGTTGAAAACTTTCGTAAAATCTGGTATAATTACTAATATTATCATAAAATGGCGGAAGTTTTGCTTAGCGGCAAAAATTCTAATAAAAAATTTTAAAATGTTCGGAGGATATGTTTTTTTATGAACTCTTTCAATGAAGCATGGGACCTTATATGCGAGTTCTGCAAAACCAAAATAACCGGCGTCGCATATAAGACATGGATTGATAGAATAGAACCCGTTGAACTTGACTTTGAAAAAGGCAAAGCGGTTTTAATGGCACCAAACGAATTCCACAGGCAAACCCTAACAAAATGCTACCACGGACTGATTAGCAGCGCATTTTCAGAAATTTTCGGTTCGGGAATAGACGTTTGTTTCACAATTCCCGAAGAGCTCAAAGACGCAAACAAAAAAAGCGACCAAAACCTAGCAATAGACTCAGAATATGAATTCACTTTCGACACTTACATCGTGGGTTCTTCAAACAAATTTGCTCACGCTGCAGCCTTAGCAGTTGCCGCAAACCCAGCAGGAGCTTACAACCCACTTTTTATTTACGGAAACTCAGGCCTTGGCAAAACTCATCTTCTTTATGCAATTGCAAATGACGTTAAAAAATCCAATTCTAACAAAGTCTGCCTTTACATCAAGGGCGATGACTTCACCAACCAACTGATTGATTCAATCAGGAATAATTCTATGACTGAATTTCATCAAAAATATAGAGAAGCAGATGTTCTTTTGGTCGATGATATCCAGTTCATTGCAGGAAAAGACTCCACTCAGGAAGAGTTTTTCCACACTTTCAACTCGCTTTATGAAGCCAAAAAACAAATAGTTTTAACATCGGACAGGCCCCCGAAAGAAATTCAAACTCTTGAAGATAGGCTTAGAACACGCTTTGAATGGGGCTTAATAGCTGACATTCAGCCGCCTGATTTCGAAACAAGAATCGCGATAATTAAACGCAAAGCAGAACTTCTTCAAATAAGACTTCCAAACGAAGTTTGTGAATACATAGCTAAAAAACTTAAAACCAACATTCGTCAACTCGAAGGAGCAGTTAAAAAAATCAAAGCTCATCACCTTCTCGGCGGCGAACCAATGGGCATTCAAACAGCTCAAATGGCCATTTCAGATATACTTAATAACGACCAACCACCTCCAATAACTATCGAAAAAATAATAAACGAAGTTGCAAGAACTCTCGGAGTTTCCCCACAAGATATCAAATCTTCAAAAAGATCAGCTTCAATCTCAAACGCACGTCAAATTTCAATGTACATCGTAAGAGAAATAACTCAGCTCCCGCTGGTTACCATTGGCGATCATTTCGGCGGAAGAGACCACTCGACAATCGTTTATGCTCTCCAACAAGTTGAAAAAAATCTCGCAAAAGATCAAAAAACAAAAGCTATGGTTGAAGACATAATAAAAAATATAAGAGATAGCTGATAAAAACGAATTAAATTTCATGCTAAATCTAATATTTTTTGCGGCCAAAATTTTCTCAACAACTTTTCAACATTCAACACAAAGTTTTCAACAATTTTGTGGAAACAGAAAATTTGTCCACATTTCCTCACAAACTGTCAACATAATTTCAACACAGAAATTTTAGGCCTCGAACAAGCTAAATTCGGCATCTTTAACCCAATTCAACTTTTCCACAGCCCCTACTACTACTACTAATTAAATATATTATGTAGAAAACTCGGGCTGAAAAACTCTCAAAAAAGGATTGATTCAATGAAATTCAAATGTGGAAAACTTCAACTTGCAAATTCACTTACTAGCGTTCAAAAAGCTGTTGCACAAAGGTCAACCATAGCAGCTCTTGAAGGAGTGTTGATAACTTGCAAAGAAGGAACCATAAAACTCTGTGGTTACAATACTGAAATGGGAATCACCACTTCTTTACAAGCTACTACAGAAAAAGAAGGTCAAATTGTGATTAATGGTCACCTTTTAACCGAAATTATAAAAAAGCTTCCTTCAGACACAGTTGAAATCGAAGTAAGCGAAAATTTACTAGTTAAAATTTCCGGTGGTCAAAGTCATTTCGAATTAATTGGAATAGACGCAAAAGAGTTCCCAACTTTACCGGAGATATCGGGCAAAGAAAGCTTAAAAGTACCAATAAATACCTTAAGAAGCATGATAAAACAAACCATTTTCGCAGTAGCAGATACTGATTCAAAACCAGTTCACACCGGAACTTTATTCGATGTGAAAAATAAAACTCTAACCTTAGTTTCAGTTGATGGTTATAGGCTTGCGATAAGAAAAGAACCTATCGATTCAGATTTAGAATTCAAATTTGTAGTTCCCGGAAAAACACTCAAAGAAGTTTTAAGGCTTCTCCCCCAAAACACTGAAGACAGCGAAACCATTGAAATATCAACCGGAATGAGGCACATTGCTTTTTACATTGGAGAATACACCATCATTTCAAGACTTCTCGAAGGAGAATTTCTTGATTACAAAGCTGCTGTTCCTCAAACTGCAAGTTCAAAAATAAAGATTTCAACTATCGATTTAGTCGATAGCATTGAAAGGGTTTCGCTTCTCATAACCGACAGACTAAAAAGCCCAGTGAGATGCACTTTTTCAAAAAATTCTACGCACCTTTCTTGCACAACTTTAGTCGGTAAATCAAACGATGAAATTACCTGCACAAGTGATATCTCAGAAGATATAGAAACAGCATTCAACAATAAATACATGCTTGATGCACTTAAAAACACAGATTGTGATGAAATAGAAATTCAAGTAAGCGGGCCTTTAAGTCCAATAAAAATTGTTCCTCAACAAGGAAATTCATTTTTGTTTCTCGTTTTGCCGGTTAGGGTTAAGTCGGAATAGCAGATTATGTGCAAAAACAAAACTAAATGTGGTATAATAACCACGGTGACGCTTTAATGAGAATTCTGAAATTGAACATCAAAAACTATAGAAACTTAAGCGAAAATTCCTTTGATTTTGACGAGAAAACAAACTATATCTATGGCCAAAATGCCCAAGGCAAAACCAACCTTCTTGAAGCGATTTGGATGTTTACCGGAGCGAGATCATTCAGGAAAACAAAAGATGCAAATCTTATAAAATTCAGTGAAAATAGCGCTAGGCTTGACGGCAATTTTTTTCTCGAAAAAAGGAATCAAAAAATCTCGATAAATTTTGCCGAAGATAAAAGAAAAATTTTTTTAAACGGGATTGCTAAGAAATACCCTACCGAGATGATAGGCAAATTCAGAACAGTTCTCTTCACACCGCTTCATCTGTCGCTCGTAAAAGACGGTCCTGATAACCGAAGAAAATTCCTCGATGCTGCGATTTGCCAGCTCGAACCTTCTTTTACCAAGTTAATGATCGCTTACAACCAAAGTCTCAAGCAAAGAAACGCGCTTTTAAGGATAATGATTAAAAAACAAAGTTTAAATGAGCCTTCGCTTGAAATTTGGGATTCAAAACTCGCTTTTTTTGGAGCCAGAATAATCAAAATGAGAATAAACTATCTTTCAAAGCTTAAAGTTGAAGCTGAAAATGCATATTTTGAAATTTCAAAAGGCAAAGAAATTTTAGGGATAAATTATCTTTCAACAGTTTGCAAAAATGAAGCTTTGCTTGCAGATGAAAAATCTTTGGAAGAAAATTTTTTACTCAGGCTTAAAGATTCTAAAAATTCAGATTTAAAGCAAGGTTTTACGACTATCGGGCCGCATAAAGATGACCTTGAAATTTTGCTCGGTGGCAAAAGCATTAAGCATTTTGGCTCGCAGGGTCAGCAGCGCTCTGCAGTTTTGGCTCTTAAAATAGCTGAAGCTTCGGTACTTGAAGAAAGCATTTGTGAGCCTCCGGTAATTTTGCTTGATGATGTTATGAGTGAGCTCGATGAATACCGCCAAAAGTACGTTATGAGCAGGCTTGGAAGCGGCCAAACCTTCATAACTGGTTGTGACAGAGATTTAATTAAATATTTTGGTAGTGCAAGCACTTTTCACATCAAAAACGGAGGGCTTGAAAATGGTTAAAAATGGGAAAAATCCTTACCTTCACATTGGCGGAGATACCGTAGTAAATGAAAATGAAATAGTGGGAATATTCGACGTTGATAAGATAACCGTTTTCAAAGTTAACAGGGACTATTTGTCAAATGCTGAGAAAAGTGATAAAATTATTAACGTGACTCAAGACTTGCCTAAATCATGCGTTATTTGCTGCGAAAGTGGCAAACGCCGAGAAAAAGTTTTTTTAAGCCCGCTTTTAACTTCTACTATTTTTAAACGAAGTGCAGTAAAAGCTTTGGAATAAAAGTTAATTTTGGAGGTGAACGGCTTATATGTCTTCAAATTTTCAATTGCCCCATTGCCCCTATTGCGGTACTAAGCTTTTTTATGTTGAAGCTCTTACAGCAAAAAATCGCAACAAATTTAAATGTCCTTATTGCAAAAGAAAATCAGAAGTTACTCTTGAACCGCTTATCTTTAAGCTCCTTGGAGCAACTGAGCTTATATCACTCATTGTTTTTATTTTAGTGATGTTTCTTGGGTGTAAATTTTGCTTGATGGGTCTTATTTTCATAATTTTTATTTTTGGAATATTTTATTTTCTTTCGCCGCTTCTTATAGTTTTAAGACCGGAAAAAATTCCGAGTAAAAATAAAAAACAGACTGAAAAACCCAAAAATGATCAAGCAACCACTGATGTTTCAAAAGAAGAAATTTTTAGCGATTAAATTTTTTATAAAGGAGTTTTATTTTGGATACTAACAATTTAGATCTCGAAGAATATGGTGCCGGAGAGATTCAAGTTCTTGAAGGATTAGAAGCCGTTAGAAAAAGGCCGGGTATGTATATAGGAACTACCGGCCCGAGAGGACTCCATCATTTGGTTTATGAAATAGTCGATAATGCCATCGACGAAGCCCTGGCAGGTTATTGCAGCGAAATTAAAGTTGAAATCCTCCCCGGAGATATCATCCGCGTTACGGATAACGGCCGTGGTATTCCTGTTGGGATTCACCCAACTGCGGGTATTCCTGCGGTTACGGTTGTTTTCACGGTTCTTCACGCAGGAGGAAAATTCGGCGGAAGCGGATATAAAGTTTCAGGCGGCCTTCACGGAGTAGGTGCTTCGGTCGTTAATGCGCTTTCAACTTGGCTTGAAGTTGAAGTTTGTGACGGAAATCACATTTACAAGCAAAAATTTGAACGTGGAATTCCAAAAAATGATCTTGAAATAATCGGCGATACAAATGACCGCGGAACGAGAATCACTTTCAAAGCTGACCCTGAAATATTCAAAGAAACAGACCATTATGAATATGAAGTTTTGCAAGCAAGGCTTCGTGAACAGGCGTTTTTGAATGCAGGAGTTAAAATAGTTCTCATAGATTCAAGAGACGCTGAAAATCCTAGAGAAGACGTTTTCTCTTATGAAGGCGGGATAAAAAGTTTCGTTGAATATATTCATAAAAAAAGAGGTCTTTCGGGAATTCACGACGATATAATCGATTTTTCAGGCACTCTCTCTGATGGAACTTCAAGCGGCGAGGTCGCCTTCCAGTATAACGACAGCTACAACAGTTTAATTCTTTCGTTTGCGAATAATATTCACACAGTTGATGGCGGAACTCACGAAGATGGCTTCAAGCGCGCGATCACTAAGGTTATTAACGAGTATGCAAAGAAATATAATTTACTTAAAGACAATGACAAAAAGTTTTCCGGCGATGATGTTCGTGAGGGTTTAACGGCGATAATAAGCGTTAAAGTGAGAAATGCTCAGTTTGAAGGCCAAACCAAAACAAGGCTCGGAAACACTGAAATCAGGGGATTCATCGATGGGTTAATAAGCGATAAATTTGCAGTTTACCTTGAAGAAAACCCTGCAACTGCAAAAGCCATCGTTGAAAAAGCGCTTTCGGCTTCAAGAGCAAGAGAAGCCGCGAAAAAAGCCAGAGATTTGGTAAGGCGCAAAACCGCAATGGAATCGAGCTCTTTGCCAGGAAAACTTGCTGATTGCCAATCGAAAGATGCTTCTGAAACCGAGATTTACATCGTGGAAGGAGATTCTGCAGGAGGTTCAGCAAAATGTGGAAGAGACAGAAGATTCCAGGCTATTTTGCCGCTTTGGGGTAAGATGCTCAACGTTGAAAAATCAAGGCTTGACAAAGTTTATGGAAATGATAAATTAATGCCTGTAATTACGGCTCTTGGCTGCGGAATTGGCGAAGATTTTGACATTTCAAAAATAAGATATGACAAAGTAATCATCATGGCGGATGCTGACGTTGACGGTTCGCACATTAGAACGCTTCTTTTGACTTTCTTCTTCCGCTTTATGAGGCCGGTTATCGAGCAAGGCCATATTTACATTGCTCAGCCTCCGCTTTATAGAATAACTAAAAACAAAGTTCATTATTACGCTTATTCTGACGCTGAAAGAGACCAAAAAATCGCGGAACTTGGCGGCGGAACGGAAATTCAAAGGTACAAAGGTCTTGGTGAAATGGATGCAGAGCAACTTTGGGAAACCACTATGAACCCTGACACAAGAATTATGCTCAGAGTTTCGCTGGAAGATGCGGCTGCGGCTGATGAAACCTTCACTATTTTGATGGGTGATAAAGTTGAGCCAAGACGTGAATTCATAGAGCAAAATGCCAAATATGTTCAAAATTTAGATGTTTAATTTCATATTTATGATATAAATTCGTGTTAGATATTGAGTTTTATTTGATCAAGATGTATAATAAAACAAATTTAAATGATTTTTAGGAGGAAAAATGGATAATGATTCGAGTCCCAGGCCTGGAGGCTGGGAAAAAAGTGATTTTGAAGAAAAAGTAAACGGCTTGAAAGAAAGTAGCGACGATCTTTCGATGCCTGGCAGTGATTTAGAAGACGATGACGACGATGAATATCAAGGGTGTGAAAACGAAGCTGAAGTGGTTGCAGATGTAACCCCGGAGGAATATAAAGAAAACACCACAGGGCTTAAAATTAAATACGATTTGATGAAAAAAGATGTTGCAAAATTCATTCGTCATAACGAAATTTACAGGGAACAAAGAAAAATTCGCATAAAATATGTGATTATTCAATTAATTTTCTTGTTAATTCTAAGTTTAATGGCTGCAATCAGCGGCTCTTCATATTACGTTTTTATGGCTGGTGTACCATTTTTTGCGCTTGTCATGATTTGGCTTGTGTCATTTGTAAATTTGAGACTTTATTTTAAAAAA
Organism: uncultured Eubacteriales bacterium; assembly: GCA_934726435.1. Taxonomy (GTDB): domain Bacteria; phylum Bacillota; class Clostridia; order Oscillospirales; family Acutalibacteraceae; genus UMGS1491. The sequence continues at coordinate 23,056 of CAKVDR010000001.1, read as the reverse complement.
TTATTGAAAGACAGGCACTTCACGGTGGATATATTCCCCAATCGCCTGGAAATTGAAACCGAACACAAAAAAAGTGTTATACATCTTGACGGAACCTACAAATGCGAAGAACGCGACGATTTGATAATCGTTTCTAGACCCGGCCAAAGAGGAATTATCATTCCTTTAAGAGCGGCCCATCCTGATGTTCGCCCGGAAATTGAGGCGATGATACTTTCGGGTTGCAACCGAGTTTAGTTAGCACAAAAATTTAGCTTTCGTGCGGCTTTGCAGCTTGCATGAGCGATTTTAGGAGAGTACTAAATGGATAATCAAACAGACGATATAAAGTCTTCAAAAATTATAGATGTAGACCTCGAAAAAGAAATGAAAAAATCCTTTTTGGATTACTCTATGTCTGTAATAGTTGCAAGGGCGCTTCCTGATGTTAGAGACGGCCTCAAACCTGTTCACAGAAGGATTCTTTATGCGCTTTTTGAAGATAATTTAGGGCCAAATAAGCCTTACAGAAAATGTGCAAACGTTGTTGGTGCGGTTCTTGGTAGATATCATCCGCACGGCGATGCTTCGGTTTATGATGCTTTGGTGCGCCTTGCGCAGGATTTTTCGATGAGATATATGCTCGTTGATGGCCATGGAAACTTCGGTTCAATAGATGGCGACCCGCCTGCTGCTTACAGATATACCGAGTCTAGAATGGGAAAAATCGCTGTTAAAATGCTTTCGGACATAGACAAAGAAACGGTTGATTTTGTTCCAAACTACGACGACAGATTAAAAGAACCAACAGTTCTTCCGTCGCGTTTCCCGAATCTTCTTGTGAATGGTTCAACGGGAATTGCGGTTGGAATGGCGACTAATATTCCGCCGCACAATATGTGTGAAGTTATTGACGCTATGTGCTATTTGATTGATAACCCTGAAGCGGAGCTTGCCGACCTTTTGGCTTATATTAAAGGCCCGGACTTCCCGACTGGCGGAATTATCATGGGTAAAGCGGGAATCAGAGCAGCCTACGCAACCGGCAGAGGAAAAATCACAGTTCGTGCAAAAACAGAAATAGTTGAAGACAAAAATTCACGTTTCAAAATAATCGTTACTGAACTTCCTTACCAAGTTAACAAAGCCAGGCTGATTGAAAACATCGCAGACATGGTTAAAGAGAAAAGAATCGAAGGAATTTCGAGGATTGAAGACCATTCCGACAGAAAAGGAATGCACATTGAAATTGACCTTAAAAGGGATGCTTCACCGCAAATTGTTCTTAACAAACTTTTTTCGTATTCTCAGCTTCAAACTACGTTTGGCGTTATAATGCTTGCAATTGTTAACGGTGAGCCGAAAGTTTTGACTTTAAAAGAAGTTTTAGAGCATTATATTAACTTCCAGATTCAGGTTGTTACAAGAAGAACGCTTTTCGAGCTTAGAAAAGCAAAAGAGCGCGCACATATTCTTGAAGGCCTCAAAACTGCGCTTGATTTCATCGACGAAGTTATTGCTATTTTGAAATCTGCGAAATCAGTTCAAGAAGGCCGCGAAAAACTCTCAGAAAGATTCGGCCTTGATGAAATTCAAACTCAGGCGATTGTTCAAATGCCTCTTGGAAGACTCACGGGTCTTGAAAGACACAAAATTGAAGATGAACTCAAAGAGCTTGAAACCAAGATTGCCGATTACAACGACATTCTTTCGCATGAATCAAGAGTAAGAGAGATTATTAAAACCGAAGCTCTTGAAGTTAAAAGGCAATTCGGCGACGAAAGAAGAACCGAAATTTTGAATGTTAGCGGAGAAGTTGACATTGAAGATTTAATCCCGAAGGAAGATTGTGCTTTGACCCTTACCCACTTTGGCTACGTTAAAAGGCAAAGTCTCGAAAGCTACCGTTTGCAACGCCGCGGCGGAAGAGGAGTTTCAGGCATGACAAGGCGCGACGAAGACACAGTCAGCGAGCTGTTTATTATCAACAGCCATGATTACATTCTGTTCTTCACCAATCGCGGCAAAGTTTACAGAGTTAAATGCTATGAAATCCCGGAAGGTTCAAGAACTTCAAAAGGCACTAATGTTGCTAATATCTTGCCGATTTCTTCGGATGAAAAAGTAACTTCGATGATAAAAGTAACAGAGTTCGAAGAAGATAAATATCTTGTTATGATAACTAAAAACGGCGTAATTAAAAGAACTTCTCTTACGTCTTTCGACAGCTCGAGGAAGGGCGGGTTGGTTGCGCTTGATCTCGATGAAGGTGATGAGCTTTCTTGGGTGCGCTTGACTGACGGAACGAAGAACTTACTCGTTGCAACGAAAAAAGGCAAATGCATAAGGTTCCTTGAAACTGACATCAGAGCCGTTGGAAGGAGCGCAAGAGGCGTTAGAGCCATGAAACTTGACGAGAATGACAGCGTTGTGGGAATGATAGTTGTCGATGAAGACAAAAATATTCTCACTGTTTCTGAAACAGGTTTCGGAAGGCTTTCAAGCCCGGATGACTACAAGATTCAGTCAAGAAGCGGCAAAGGAATTCTTAACTATTACACCGAAAAATACGGTGATGTTGCTTCGATTAACACCGTTGGCGATGACGATGACGTTATTCTTATTTCTGATAACGGCGTTATCATCAGGATTGAAGGAAACAGCATAAGAAAATGCCTCAGGCCTTCAAAAGGAGTAGTTTTGATGAAAGTTTCGAATGATTTCAAAGTTGTTGCTACTGCTTGCGTGCCGCATGAAGAACCTGATGAAAAAGAAGAAACAGAAACTAAAGAGGAAGAACAATAATTTTTTTCAAGGTCACCGAAAACCGGTGGCTTTGAATTGTTTTTAAGCTTTGCGCATTAAATAAAAGTTTGGAGTGAGTGTTTTGAAGAAAAAACTTATAGTTGCCAACTGGAAGATGAATAAAAATATTTCTGAAACATTTGATTTTGCTGAAAGCCTGGATGAAAATTTTGCAAAAACCGAAGATGAAGTGGCTGTTTGCCCTCCGTTTATTTCGATTTTGGCTCTTAAACCTTTTGCGGAAAAATGCGGTTTTAGCCTTGGTGCGCAGAATTGCTTTTGGGAAGAAAGCGGAGCATTCACGGGCGAAATTTCGGCTTCAATGCTTAAAGACGCAGGGGTTAAATACGTTATTTTAGGCCACAGTGAAAGAAGAGAGTACTTTTTTGAAACTGGCGAAATGATAAACAAAAAGATTTTAGCAGCTTTGAAAAATGGCCTTAAACCTATCGTTTGCGTTGGTGAAAGCTTAGAAACAAAAGAAAAAGGCCAGGCTGAAAAGTTCGTTAAATCGCAGCTTGAAGACTGTTTTGAAAACATAAATAAAGATGAAGTTAAAAATATTTCGGTTGCTTATGAGCCGATTTGGGCCATTGGAACGGGCAAGGTTGCCTCCCCTGCCGAGGCTTCGGAGATGTGTGGGTTTATTAGAAATTTCATTTCTGAAAAGTTCGGAAGCGAAGCGGCTTCGGATGTTAAAATTCTTTACGGCGGCTCAGTTAACGAGAAGAACGCAAAAGACTTTTTCGCTATGGAAAATATTGACGGCGGCTTGATTGGCGGGGCTTCGCTTGACGCTGAGAAATTTAAAAAGATAGTAAATTTTCGTTTGTAAGGTGGGATGTTTATGAGTTTTAAACCTGTTGTTCTTGCGATAATGGACGGCTTTGGAATTAGAAAAGAAACCGTTGGTAACGCTGTTTTCAGCGCGAAAACTCCTAATTTGGATAAAATTTTTTCTTCGTGCCCTTACACTGAGCTTGAGGCTTCAGGGCTTTTCGTTGGGCTGCCTGAGGGACAGATGGGAAATTCAGAAGTCGGGCATATGAACATTGGTGCGGGAAGAGTTGTTTACCAAGATTTGACATTTATTGACAAATGCATTTCAGACGGGAGCTTTTTTAAAAACGAAAATCTTGCGGGAATCATGAGCGAAGTTTCAAAAAATGGCTCGAATCTTCATTTGATGGGTCTTGTTTCCGATGGAGGTGTTCACAGTAGCATTAATCATCTTTTTGCTCTTTTGAAAATGGCGCATGAGTTTAAAATTAAAAACGTTTTCATTCATGCTTGGACTGACGGAAGAGATACCGGAGTTAAATCGGCGGTTTCGTATATTTCTGCTGTTGAAAATCTTGCAAAAGAGCTTGGCATTGGCGAAATTAAAACTATTTGCGGCAGATTTTACGCTATGGATAGAGATAAGCGTCTGGAAAGAACAACCCAGGCTTTCGAGGCTATGGCGTGTGCTAAGGGAGTTAATTTTGAAGGCGCGCGAGATTATTTAAAAGCTAGCTATAGTGCGGGTGTGACCGATGAATTCATTGTTCCTGCGGTAAAAAACGGCTATGCGCCGATGAGCAAAAATGATGCGGTAATTTGCTTTAATTTTAGAACTGACAGAGCACGGCAAATAAGTGAAATGTTTTTGAAAATGGGCACAGTTAAATATTTTGGTTTCACCAGGTATGAAGAGGGCGTGCCGTGCATTTTTAGCCCCAGAGAAGTTAAGAACACAATTGGTGAATATCTTTCAAAGTGCGGCCTTAAGCAGCTGAGAATCGCTGAAACTGAAAAATATGCGCATGTTACGTTCTTTTTAAATGCCGGGGCTGAGAAACCTTTTGAAAACGAAAGCAGGATGATTGTAAATTCGCCGAAAGTTAAAACTTATGATTTAGCGCCTGAGATGAGCGCTGAGGAAGTTACAACATCGGTTTTGAAAGCTATAGATTCCGGGAAGTATGACGTTGTTTTCATGAACTATGCTAATCCTGATATGGTTGGCCACACGGGAAATTTTGACGCTGCTACCCACGCTGTTGAAAAAGTTGATGAGTGCATTGGAAGAGTTTGCGAGCTCGTTAGAAAATCCGGCGGAGTGATGGTTATTACTGCTGATCACGGTAATGCTGAAAAAATGATTGATGAAAACGGCGAAATCTTCACTGCGCATACAACGAGCAAAGTGCCTTTTGTGATTGACGGTTTTGACTGCAAATTAAAAAAATCAGGCAGCCTTTGCGACATTGCCCCTACCTTGCTTGAAATTTTGAAAATAAAAAAACCCGCCGAAATGACGGGTCAGAGCCTCATAGAAAATTAATCTTCAAGTTGTTTGCCGAGAAGCTGAGTGGTTATCTCGGCTAAATTTATTTTTGCGGCTTTTTCTGTATCGGTTAGGCTTGTTTTGCTATTTTTTAAGACGCAAACACTCCCGATTACATCACCTGCACAAATTATTGGAAATGCACATAAAGCCTCATTTTCGAGACCTTCAACGGGCAAGAACCTTTCGGTTGGAGTTTTAAAAGAAGAGTAGTTTGTTCTATCTTGCATTAAATCTTCAACGAAAGAGGTTATTCTTCTTTCTGAAAATTCTCGTTTAGGCGCGCCTGAAACAGCAACGATATGGTCGCAGTCGGATACAATTACTGGCATGTTGACTTTTCTAGCGAGGACATCGGCGTATCTTGCTGCAAACGGAGAAATTTCCTTTATGAAAGAATATTTTTTAAATATAATATTACCTGTGTTATCGGTGTAAATTTCCAGCGGGTCACCTTCTCTGATTCGAAGTGTTCTTCTTATCTCTTTTGGAATTACAATCCTGCCCAGGTCATCAATTCTTCTGACTATTCCTGTTGATTTCAAATTTGTTCCCCCCTCTTATAATTTTCACATAACTATAGTGTTGTATATTTCTTGAGGATTATTCATATTATATAGTTTACATGAGAAAATTATTTGAGTAAATGTAATTTAAAGGAAAGGAATTGATTGATACTGATTTAGTTTTGTAGTATAATACTTTCCAAATTAAGTTTTAGGAGGAATTAACGCATGAAAGTTTGCGTGAACCAAGAAAGCTGCATTGGCTGTGGAATGTGCATTGACATTTGCCCTGAGGCTTTTAAGTATAACAGCGAGGATAAATCCGAGGCTATTTCGGAAACCGTTGAAGCTGAGCTCGAAGACAAAGTTTTGGAAGCAAAAGACGTTTGTCCTGTTGACGCTATTGAAGCTGAATAATTTAACCTGCACTTTGGTGCAGGCATTTTTTTGTTTAATCTTGCATTTTTGCGGGGCTTTGCAAATATAATTGATTTTAGACGCGTTATGTGAGGTGTGATTTTTGTTTGTACTTAGGTTTAAAAGAAGATATTTGCTTTTTGGTTTGGCTTTTTTAACTATTTTCGGAGCAGGGGCTTTTGTTCTAGGCAATGGCGGATTTTCAGTGCGCGCGGAAGAGAATAAAAAATTCATAAAATACGTTGAGTTTAACCCAACTTATGAAGCGCTTGAAAAAGCAATGCGCGAGGATATAAAATCTCATAGCGAAGAGATTAAATTAAACTGGATTGAAATTCTTGCTTATTTGGGTTCAAAATACGGCGGAGATTTCAAAAAATATAAATCATCTGATATGGATGATGTGGTTAAGAAGCTTAAAAATGGCGAAAAAATGAACGAAATAGCAAAGAACATGAAAACATATGGTTATTATTTTGAGGCCTATGAGGCTGTTTTAAAGAGCTTTCTGGGCGATTACAAAGTTCAAAAGAAACCAAAAAATAGTGAAGAGCCTGTTTGGGAAGAAGCCTACGGCCTTAAATGCTTCTCGCCGATTGCAAAAACCTTCCCTTTTTCGCATTATGACGATTTTGGAGCTTCGCGGTCTTATGGTTACGCAAGGCCTCATCTTGGGCATGATATGATGTGCGCCATAGGCACTCCGGTTATTGCGGTTGAATCAGGCAGAGTTGAAATCATGGGCTGGAACCAATACGGCGGCTGGAGAATTGGCATAAGAAGCTTTGATAATAAAAGATATTATTACTACGCTCATTTGAGGCAAAACAAGCCTTTTAAATCAGATTTAAAAGAAGGCGATATCGTTAAAGCCGGGGATGTTATAGGTTATGTTGGCAGGACGGGTTACAGCAAAAAAGAAAATGTAAATAACATTGAGCAAAGCCACCTTCACATTGGCCTTGAGCTTGTTTTTGATGAGTCTCAAAAAGAATCTGATCACGAAATCTGGATTGATCTTTATGCTCTAATGCAGCTTTTGGAGAAGAATAAATCAAGCGTTGTAAGAAACTCCGAAAATAAAGAATATTCGCGTGAATTTGATTGGGAAGAAAAATGAATTAAATATTAAAACAGGGCTTTGATTTAAAAGATCAGAGCCTTTTATTTTTAAAAAAAGTTTAAGAATAATTAAAAAAGTGTTGACAAAAGCATATTATAGTGTTAAAATATGAATTGTAAAATATTAAAAAGTGAGGTTGGTTTTAATGAAAAAAATTATTAAAAGAGCAACGGCAATGGCTTTTTCTGTTGTTGGAATTCTTTCAACAATGCCATCAGGATTTTGTGCACCGGACGAAAAAGAAGTTATTGAAAAAGGGCAATCAGTATCTTGTGCACCAGACGAAAAAGAAATTATTGAAAAAGGACACCTTGATAGACATAGTATGATGGTTGTTGCAAAATATTTTCAAACTCCTGAAGATCTTGTTAGGATTGCAATGGCAAGAAAAAGATTTAGAGAAATCCCTGACATGTTTAATTATAATCCTGTAAAACCTTATGACGGTAAAATCACACCTAACGCAAAAACTTGTTTTGTTGATAGTAGCAAAGGGGATAAACCTTTGGCATTCCCTGAATATAATAAACTTAGAAAAGAATTGAATTTTGTTAGAACATATTTTAGAAGTGGTATCACAAAAAAGACTAGCCAACCTAAAGAAAATCCGTATGCAATGGATGAGTCCTCATATGTAGTTACTAATGACAGTATAAAAAGAATAATCTATAAAGCGGGAACTTTCACACGTGAACAATTTGAACTCGCTTTGCAACTTAACTGCGTTTGCGAAGCAACAGGTTGGAATTCGGAAACAGTGTTTGTCAAAAAAGACGATCCTTATGGTGGAGTAGATCTTGTTTTCACTTCTGAAAATGAAAAACAATTAGTATTCCAATTCCGCCCGCAAGGTACTGTAAGAAAAGATTCTAGCAATCCAAACATCGTAAATTATAATATTAATAAAATTGCAAAGTATAATAGCCTTTTGAAAGAATTTGGAATAGTAGATAAAAAATTTCATGTACAGAATAGAGGATTTAAAAAATAATTAATTAAGTTATAGCTTAAGATATTCTAATGTTTATTAATAAACCTCCGGTTGCTTTTTAACCGGAGATAATTTTTTTATATTTGAAATTATTTTAAAACATAATAGGAGATATTTGAAAGTAGAAAAAATTCTTGACGATTACAAAGTTAGCTGTTTTAGTATTTAATTTATTTAAGCAATAAATTATCCTCCGGGAAAAACCGGAGGAATTTTTTTATTTCTTTGAAGAACAGCCGTTTTTAAGCCATTTTACTACTTTTTTCCCTTTGTCATAAATTATTTTTCCAGCAATTCCTGTAGCAATGAAACCTACGGCTATTGAAGTGTACGCAAGTGCTGAACCTAGTTTGGTCGTGTCATCATTTGCGCTTGAGAAGCTATTTGCAACGTCTTTAAAAACTTTTTTTCCACCGCTAACTAAAGACCCACCGGAAATCTCTGCTAAATCATCATCAGAAAGTTCAGTTGTGTTTTTATCAACCATTTTACTTATTATCTGAGAAATTATATCAAATTCTTCCAAAGAAATTTCAATACCTTTTTCAGCAAAAGCTTCTTGGACTTCTTCAGTTGTTTGCATGTCAAGAATTTCGTTTACAAAATCCTCATCTCTCATAACTTCCATCATTTGATGTTTATCCATTTTGAATTCCTCCTATTTTTTTATTTTTCTTATTATCGCATCTGCTATTTTTCCACCTGCGCTAAAAACTAAATTTTTTGCGTTTGAAAAAGTTTCATAAGCAAACATTCCAACTGCCACACCGGTGGCAATCGTCGCCATTTTTTCGATTTTAGGGTCTCTTGTTTTTTCGCTTTCCCCTACTCCTCCCACAATTTTTTGTAGGTCATTTTCTGAAAGTTCGCCTGATTCACTTTCATCAATTTTTTTAATCGTGGAAATTACTACTTGTGATTCTTCCAAAGAAAGGTCAACTCCTTTTGCTTTAAAAGCTTTTTTAATTTTCTCGGGCGATTGCATGTCCATTATGCTCTCGGCAAATTTTATATCTTTCATTGCTTCTGAAATGTCTTCTTTTTCCATTGTAGTAAATCCCCCTTGTATTTAATATCTTAGTTATTACATATTATTAACTCTTTTCATTTTTTATTTTTTGCAATTTTTTATAATCTGCGCTGGCAATAATTAATAAACCCTATAACCACCGTATAATTTATTTTAGGTCTACTGCTGAAAATTCAGAGAGACCTTTATTAGTTATTTTTCATATGGTAGGAATTAACGACTTTGCCTCTTTTAGAAAAAGATTGCTTCCTTTGATAGCAAAAACTGCTTTTATTGTTTTGAGTGAGTTAATTAAAATTATTATTATTTCTTAAATTTTTCTCTTTTTTGCAAGAAAGTACTATTTTTTAGCGTTCTTTACGAATATCATACATTTTCTTGATAGATAAAGCCACTACTATTGTTCCAAGTGCCGCAGCCAATGAATAAGAAAGTCTTTCACTTATTGAGGGGGTTCTGCCACCTGCTATTTCTTCTAAGTCTTTCTCTGAAAGTTCAACGGAACCTTTTTTAACCATTCTTTCTATGGTTGAAATAATAACTTGTGCTTCATCTAAAGAAATTTCAACTTCTTTTTTAGCAAAAGCTTCTTTAACTTCTTCAGGAGATTTCATATCAATAATGCTTTTTGCAAATTCCTCATCTTTAACTACTTCAGTAATTTTTTCAATTTTCATAATTAATTCCACCTTTTTTGTTTTATTTTATACCTAGGATCATATTTCTAGATTATATACACAGTAAAAAGAAATGTCAACACTTTTATTTTATAAATTTATAATAAATAAATAGTACGTGACATACAAGTGGAAAATTTTACAATTTTTTATTAAAAAAACGAAATTTGATTACTTTGTGGCAAATCTTTTAAGACTCCTGCAGTTTGAAGAGTTTCTATAACCGCTTTGGTGACTTTTGAGCGAAGCTGAATGTCGTCAACCGAGATGTATTTTCCTTCAGCTCTTGAATCAACAAGGCTCTGTGCCGCTGATTCACCTACTCCTGAGAGTGACGAGAAAGGAAGCCTTATTTTTCCGTCTTCCATTAAAAATTTATATGAATCGGATTTGTAAAGGTCAACGGGCAAGATTTCAACGCCTCTTGCAAGCATCTCGTTAATAATTTGAAATGTTGAAAAAGCACTTTGTTCTTTTGCGCTGGCTTCCTTGCCTTTTGCGGTGATTTCGGCCATTTTTTTCTTCAGGGCACTTCTGCCTTTTATGACGGTTAAACCGTCGAAATCTTCACCTCGAGCGGTGAAATATGCTGCGTAGTATTCTGCGGGTTTGTGAACTTTATACCACCCGAGCCTTAAAGTTGCTATCATGTAAGCCGCAGCGTGAGCTTTTGGGAACATATATTTAATTTTCATGCAGGAAGAAATATACCATTCCGGCACGCCGTGCTCGCGCATTGATTTAAGGTGTTCAGGGGTTAAAAGTTTGGTGGCTTTGCCTTTTCGAACTATTTCCATGATGCTAAACGCAGTTTTTGGATCCATGCCTTTGTGCATCAAATAAACCATAATGTTGTCTCTTGTTCCGATAACTTCCGAAATTGTGCATATTCCTTTTTTAATTAGATCGTGCGCATTGCCATTCCAAACGTCTGTTCCGTGGGAAAGGCCTGAAATCTGGAGCAAGTCTGAAAACGTGGTTGGTTTGCATTCGATGAGCATCTGCCTTACGAAATTTGTTCCTACTTCCGGCAGCGAGAATGTTCCTGTGTGGGAATCGATATCAACGGGTTTTACGCCCAGGGCTTTGGTCGAAGTGAAGAGCGAAATGACTTCTTTGTCGTTCATTGGAACATCAGTAACTTTGATGCCTGTGTAATCTTCAAGATATTTATAAATCGTCGGAACATCGTGCCCGAGTTCGTCGAGCTTACATATTGTGTCGTGAATAGCGTGGAAGTCGAAGTGTGTGGTTATATTATCAGATTTTTGGTCATTTGCCGGCCTTTGAACCGGGCAGAAGTCGTAGATTTCTTTTCCTTTCGGAACAACGACCATTCCACCGGGGTGCTGGCCGGTTGTGCGTTTAACGCCTGTACATCCGTTTGCGAGCCTCATCATTTCGGCCTTTTTGAGGGTTATTCCGCGTTCTTCGGCGTATTTTTTGGTGAAGCCTATACCCGTTTTGGTTGCAACCGTGCCTATTGTTCCTGCTTTGAAAACGTTATCTTTCCCGAAGATTGTTTCGGTGTATCTGTGGGCTCTTGACTGATATTCGCCCGAGAAGTTAAGGTCTATATCAGGTGTTTTATCGCCGTCAAAACCCAGGAACGTTTCAAAAGGAATATCATGCCCGTCTTGGAGGTAATCAGTGCCGCATTTCGGGCATTTTTTCGGCGGTAAGTCAAAGCCTGAACCGTAACTTCCGTCGGTTATGAATTCCGAGTTTTTGCATTTTGGGCACAAATAGTGCGGGACCAATGGGTTAACTTCCGAGATGCCGGAAATCGTTGCCACGAATGAAGAACCTACCGAACCCCTTGAACCAACTAGGTAGCCGTGTTTTTCGGAGTCTGCAACTAGCTTTTGAGCAACCATGTAAAGCACCGAAAAGCCATGCTTCGTGATGGAACCGAGTTCTTTTTCTAGCCTTTTGGCTACTATTTCGGGCAGTGGGTCGCCGTATTTTTCTTTTGCTCTGGTCATTGTTATGCTGATTAATTCATCTTGCGCGCCTTCGATAAATGGCGGGAAAACTCCGGGAGGAATCGGGGAAATTTCTTCAATGCTCTCGGCGATTTTGTTGGTGTTTTCAACCACGATTTCATAGGCTTTTTCTTTTTCAAGATAAGAAAATTCCTCGAGCATTTCGGCGGTAGTTCTGAAATAAAGCGGTGCTTGGTTGTCAGCATCGTCGTAGCCTTGGCCTGCTTGCAGGATTTTCCTGTATTCTGCATGGTGCGGGTCCATGAAGTGAACGTCGCACGTAGCAACGACGGGAATATTTAGTTCTTCGCCGAGTTTAATCACGGTTTTGTTGAATTCTTTAAGCTCTTTGCGGGAATTAACCATGCCTTCTCTGAGCATGAATTCGTTGTTCCCGAGCGGCTGAATTTCAAGGTAATCATAAAATTTTGCAATTTCCAAAAGGTCATTCCAAGGTCTGCCAGCAACAATAGCTCTGAAAAGCTCCCCTGCCTCACAAGCACTGCCGATTATCAAACCTTCTCTAAATTTAATAAGCTCGCTTTTGGGAATTCTCGGCTTTTTGTAAAAATATTTAAGATGCGCAAAAGAAATGAGTTTGTAAAGATTTTTAAGCCCAGTTTGATTTTTCACGAGGATTATCATGTGGTAAGAATAGGCTTTTTTAGCGTCGGTTGAAGAAAGTGCCGTGTTAATTTCTGAGATATTCGTGATGTTTTTATCTTTCACGGCAATGTCTATCAAAGCAATGAAAATATGCGCCAAAGCCTTTGCGTCATCGCAGGCTCTGTGATGGTTAAATTCCGGGATTTTCAAAAATTTCGCTACTGTATCGAGCTTGTAATTTTTAATGCTCATTATCAGCGCACGGCTAAATGGAACAGTGTCGATGTAACTAAAATCGAAATTTATGCCGTATTTTTCAGCGGTTGCTTTTATGAAAGAAACGTCGAAATTAGCATTGTGAGCGACCAAAACAGGGTTATCGCCGCAGAATTCCATGAATTTTTCTAGCGCTTCTTTTTCTTCAGGCGCGCCTGCAAGCATTTCGTTCGTTATGCCTGTGAGTTCGGTCGTTTTTTCCGAAATTGTCATTTTAGGATCAACAAAGAGCGAAAATTCATCGAGAATTTCCTTGTTTTTAACTCTAAACGCACCGATTTCAATTATTTTATCTTGTTTTGCGTTAAGGCCGGTGGTTTCAAGGTCGAAGCAAATGAATTCATCTTCGAAAACTCGCTCGTCTTTTCCCGTCACGATTGGAAGCATGTCATTTACGAAATAAGCTTCAGTTCCATAAAGAATTTTTATTTTATTTTCGCTTGATTTGTTAATTTTGTTTGCGCAGTTCATCGCTTCGGGGTAAGCCTGAGCCACGCCGTGGTCGGTTATTGCAATAGCGCTGTGGCCCCAAGAATGTGCCCTCTCGATGAGTTCGGTTGCGCTTGTCATGCCATCCATTGAAGACATATTCGTGTGAAGATGAAGTTCAACTCTTTTTTTCGGGGCGTTGTCAGTGATTTCATATTTGCTCACGACGTTTATGCTTCTTGGCCTTAGAATAATTTCTTTTTCATAGGTATCCTCTGAAAGTTCACCCCTTACCAAAACTGTCATGCCGGGTTTTAACTTTTCAATATAGGAAGCCAGGTTTTTGCTTTCGATTATTTTTAGTATTATTGAACTCGTGTAATCGGTTATGTAAATTGAGCAAATTATTTTTTGATTATCTTTTGTTACTCTGCTGTCAATGAAAAAAATGTCTCCCCAAATGATAGCAGACTTCATCTGGGAATCTATTTCGCGGATTGGTGTGATTTGCCCTGAAATTTTGTTGCCGTAAATTACTTTTGAAGTTTCGAGGCAAACTTCGGGGGTGTATTCCCCGCTTTTTCTTATTTCTATTTTTTTAGTTTCAATTTCAATTTTTTCTTCTTTTGATTTTTCTTTCGGCGCTGGAGCATAATCATTTATGGCTTCTTTTGCCTTTTTGTTTTCGGTTTCAATGAACTCGGTTTTTATTTCTTTACCGAATTTTTTTGAAAGGCACGCCGAGATTTTTTTGTCAATTCCTTTGATTGTAAGCAAAGCTTTGCCCTTGCCGCAAAGGGTGATTTTTGCAGTGCTGCCGATTATTTCGGCGGAAAAGTTTTTAAGAGCTTTTAAAGCTGAGGGGAAGTCTTTTGCGCAATCTTCGATTAACTTTTGAAGGCTTGAGTCTTCGATTTTTTCTTTTATAGTTTGATTTATAGTTATTTCTTTTAATCCAAGCTGGGAATTAAGCAAGGTATTCTCTGCTTTTTTTATGTTTTCAGGGAGCAATTTTTCAGGCGAAGATAGGTTAATGGTTAGTTGCAGTTTAAGCTTGTCCACCCTTAAAGATTCAACTGTGGAATCAAGGATGGACTTGTCTAAACCAATATGAATGTGTTTTTCAAAGAGTTTTTCAAATGTTGTTTTCAATTTAATGCATTCCTTTTTGGGTTAATTGGTTTACTTCAAAGATAAGCTCGCTGAGCAAATCTTCTTCTTTAACGGTTTTAATAACCTTGCCTTTTTTGAATATAACTCCCATTCCGTCTGCTCCTGCAATTCCGATGTCGGCGTCTTTTGCTTCACCTGGGCCGTTAACCACGCAGCCCATTATGGCAATTTTCAGATTGCTTTTGTTATTTTCAAGGGCTTTTTCGGCCTCTTTTGCAAGTTTAATCAGGTCTATGCGGGTTCTTCCGCAAGTTGGGCAGGAAACAAAACTTATTCCCTTTCTAAGGCCCAGAGATTTAAGAATATCAATGCCGCATTTTACTTCTTCGACCGGGTCTTCTGTGAGCGAAACCCTTATCGTGTCGCCTATTCCATCAAGCAGAAGTGAGCCGATTCCTATGGCGGATTTAATCGTACCCATGTGTTTAGTGCCTGTTTCGGTTATGCCCAAATGAAGAGGATAATCGCATTTTTCAGCCATGATTTTGTAAGCATCCGTACAGGTTTTAACGTCCGAAGATTTAAGCGAAACCACGATGTCATTAAAATCAAGGCTTTCAAGGATTTTTATGTTATCCATAGCGCTTTTAACCATGGCTTCTGCGCGGTTTTCGTTTTTGACGAGATATTTTTCGAGCGAACCCGCATTAACGCCCACCCTGATGGGAATATTTCTTTCGCGGCAAGCTTTTGTGATTTCTTTCATGTGATTTTTAGGGATGTTCCCTGGGTTTATCCTTATTTTGTCAATTCCCGCATGAGCGGATTCAACGGCGAGCTTGTAGTCGAAATGAATGTCAGCAACCAGCGGAATATCAACGTTTTCTTTAATTTCACCGATTAATTTCACTGCGTTTAAATCCGGAATTGCAATTCTCAATATATCGCACCCTGCGGCTTTAAGGCGTTTAGCTTGCAGGATGCTTTTTTCGATGTCATATGATGGAATGCTGAGCATTGATTGCACGGCGATGGGGTTTTCACCGCCGATTTTTATTTTTCCTATTTTTACTTCTTTTGATTTTCTTCTCATTTTCATCCTCGTTTAAATAGACGTGTTATGTCATGGAAAGTTATTAAAGCTATAAATATCATGAGTAGTATAAAACCTATTGTGTGGACTAATCCTTCGTATTTTTCGCTTATTTTTTTGCCTGTTAATTGTTCAAAGAGTGCAAATACAATTCTTCCGCCATCAAGCGCAGGAAGTGGAAGAAGGTTCATTATACCGAGGTTTAGGGCTATTAATGCAACGACTGAAACCATGTTGTTAATTGCTGCCCAAAGGCTCACTTCTAGTCCTTTTGAAGTTGCAGTTCCTATCATCGAAACCATTCCTACAGGCCCGGTCACTTCTTTTAAGCCAAATTTACCTGTGATTATTCCAATAAGGCTTAGCCATGTGATTTGAACGGTTGAAATTATGTCTAAAAATGCTTCTTTAATCACCGTGAAAAAACTTTTTGGGATTTTATCAAGTTTAAAGTCAATTTTAATTGATTTGGTACCGTCTTCTTTTTCGACTGTTTCAAATTCAATATTTTTAAGTTCTGTTTTTTCGCCGTTTCTTCTAACTTTGAAATCAAAGGAGTTTTTTTCTGATGTTAAAATTGCAAAGCTGATATCTTTTGAAGTAAAAACGTGCGTGCCGTTGACTTTAAGAATTTCGTCACCTGCTTGAAGCCCGCAAGCTTGAGAAGCCGCGTTTTCTGCAAAACCTGAAACGGTGTTAGAAATAAAACTACTGCTTTGCGCCATCATGATGAGTGTTAAAATAAAACCAAAGATTAAGTTCATTGTTGCGCCGGCCGCAAGAACAATCATTCTTTTCCAAGGTTTAATGTTGTTAAACGCACGAGGATTATTGCTCGTTTCGTCTTCGCCTTCCATGGCGCAAAAACCGCCGAAAGGTAAAATTCTGATTGAAAAATTAGTTTCGCCCTTTTGAACCGAAAATATTTTAGGCCCCATTCCAAGCGCGAATTCATTGACTTTTACGCCGAAAGTTTTTGCCGTGATGAAATGGCCCCATTCATGAGAAATTATTAATATCTCAAAGAGTAAAATTCCTATTAATACCAAAAGTATGTTCATTTAAACTTGCCTCACTTTCTTAATTTTTTAGCTTTTATTTCAGTTTGCGCTTTAACTTTTTTGTCAAGTTCGATAATTTCGCTTATTGTGGTGGGTTTGTCGGCGTTTTTGAACTCTTCAAGAGCTTCTTTTATGAGTTTTATTATGTCTAAAAATTCAATTTTTTCTTTCAAAAATAACTCAACTGCTTTTTCATTTGCAGCGTTTAAAACTACGCACAAGTCTTCTTCAAAAGCTTTTTTGCAAAGGTTTATAGATTCAAAAGTCTCATAATCTGGCTCAAAGAAAGTTAATTCTTTGAATTTCGAAAGGTTAAGGCTTTCAACAGCGCAAGGCTCATGGTGTGGAAAAGTAAGAGCGTATTGGATGGGGAGTTTCATGCTTGGAACAGCCATTTGCGCAATCACCGAACCATCTTTGAGCTCGATCATCGAGTGAACCACGCTTTGCCTGTGGATAATCACATCGATATCATCAGTGCTGACGTCAAAAAGGTGTGCAGCTTCGATTATTTCAAAGCCTTTGTTCATCATGGTTGCGGAATCAATGCTTATTTTTTTGCCCATGCTCCAGCTCGGGTGATTAAGCGCTTGCTTAAGCGTGACTTTTTCAAGTTCATTTTTGGTTTTGCCGAAAAATGGCCCGCCTGAAGCAGTTAAAATAAGTTTTTTAAGATCATTTTTATTTCTAACGCCCTGCAAACACTGGAAAATTGCGCTGTGCTCGCTGTCAACCGGGAGCAAAGGAACACCTTTTTCTTTTGCCATTTTTTTGATTATTTTCCCGCCGGTTACCAAAACTTCTTTGTTCGCAAGGGCTATATTTTTGCCCGATTTAATAGCCTCGCTTGTTGGTACAAGACCGGAAATACCGCAAAGAGCCGCCACGACGGTTTCTGCATTTTTAGCGGTTGCTGCCTGGCAGATTCCTTCTTCCCCGGCCAGGATTTTGGTCGAGGTATCTTTCACTTTTTCTTTAAGAACTTTTGCTTTTTCTTCGTTTGCAACTGCTGCAATTTCGGGCCTAAAAATTCTGATTTGCTCTTCAAGCAAGTCTATGTTTTCATTTGCAGTCAGTGCGTGAACTTTTATTCCAAGCTCTTTTGCTACTTCCAAAGTTTGGGTTCCGATTGAACCCGTTGAACCCAAAACAGAAATATTTTTTTCCAATTTAATCACTCTTTTAACGTATAATAGGTATGAATTTCAAAAATAAATAAACGTAAGGAACCACGAAAATTACGCTGTCGAATCTATCGAGGACTCCTCCGTGCCCGGGCATTAAGTTCCCGAAATCTTTGACGCCGCATTTTCTTTTGAAAACAGAAAAACAAAGGTCACCAAGCGAGGAAATCAGCGAACCGATAAGACCTAAAATAGTGACCAAAATGTAGTTTATATGCTGTTTCTGCGGGAAGACATAACTGTTGAAAACTAAAGCTATTAAAATAACACAAAACAGGCAGAATGCAATTCCGCCGATGAAACCTTCGAAAGTTTTTTTAGGGCTTATTTCGGGGCAAAGTTTGCTTTTGCCGAAAAATTTACCGCTAAAATACGCACCAGTGTCGGACATCCAAGCGATGCAAAGCGCTAAAAAGACGTAAAAACTGCCGAACTCAGAGCTCGTGTTTCTGAGGTCTACTATTTTGAAAAGCGAGTAAGAAATTAGTAGCGCCATGCTGTAAACAGTGCAAACATCACGGAGTTTGACGGATTTATTTAGAATCATTGAAGAAAACATGATCAGATTGTAAAAATAAAAACCAAGTTCCCAAATGGCAGAAAACCCGAAAAGCGGCAGAATAGTAACGAAAATGCTTGTTGGAATCGTTAAAATGCGTAGCTTATCAATCCCGGAAACCGCGAAAATTTCCCTCATTGCTAGGAAAGAAATAATTGCAGTCACCAGGTTGATAAGCCACAAGCAATTTTGATTAAAAAGCAAGATGACGAGCGTTAAAAACCCGCCAATCAAGCCGGAAGCTATTCTGGTTGCCAAAATTAAGCACCTCCAAAGCGTCTTGTTCGCCCGGAAAATTCTTTTAGGGCTTTTTCCAATTCCTTTTCATTAAAATCAGGCCACAAAATCGGCGTGAAATAAAGCTCAGCATAAGCTGATTTCCATATCATAAAGTTCGAGGTTCTTTGCTCATTTGCCGTTCTTATTATGAGGTCAACATCGGGCTGGGAGGCAGTGTAAAGCTTGGTTTCAAGGTATTTCTCGGTTATTTCTTCGGGGGTTATTTTGCCTTCTTTAACTTCTTTTGCTAACATTTTAGCGGCGTTTGTTATTTCTTCCCTGCCGCCGTAATTCACAGCAATGTTTAGGCTAAGGCCGGTGTTTTGCGAAGATTTTTCTTCAGCCTCGGCTATTAATTTTCTTATTTTTTCGGGCAGTTTTGAAATAGCGCCGATGAATTTTATTTTTATGTTTTCTTTGCCGAGTTTTTCGTTTATAACGTCTTTGAGATAGCTCCCAAAAAGGCGCATGAGGTAAGAAACTTCCTCTTCGGAGCGTTTCCAATTTTCTGTTGAAAAAGCATAAACAGTCAAGTATTTAATCCCGATTTCATTGCAGTGAATGGCAATTTTTTTGAAGACTTCGGCGCCTTTGGAATGACCTTGAAGAGTTGGCAGAAAGTGGTTTTTAGCCCACCTTCTGTTGCCGTCCATTATTATTCCTATGTGAACCGGAAGGGTATTATTGGATTCCATTTTAAATTCCTCGAATTTTGACTAAATTTCCATTGTTTGGGTTGTTTTTGCGCTACAAAGTTTTTCGATTTCTGCGCAAGAATCATCGGTGAAAGTTTGAACTTTCTTTTCGGCTTTTTTCATGTCATCTTCAGTGATTTCTGAAGTCTTTTTGAGGTTTTTGATTTTATCCATGCAATCACGGCGGATATTTCTGATTGAAACTTTTGCATCTTCGGCAATTTTTGAAATCTCTTTCACGATTTCTTTCCTTCTGTCTTCGGTGAGTTGCGGGAAAATGAGCCTAATATTTTTGCCGTCGTTTTGCGGGTTAATGCCGATATCTGATTTTTGAATTGCTTTCTCAATTCCGCTGAGAATCGAAGCATCCCAAGGCTGAATTAAAATTACTCTTGCTTCGGTTACTGAAACTGCTGCAACTTGATTTATCGGAGTTGGTGAACCGTAGTAATCAACGGTTACTTTGTCAAGAACTGCTGGGTTTGCTCTTCCTGCGCGAATTGCGGTGTATTCTTCTTTTAAATGCTCGATAGCTGCTTTCATTTTTTCTTTTGCGTTTTCAAGAATTGTGTTCATAATCAGTTACCTTTCTTTCTTAATATTTTATGGTGTGACCAAAGTGCCCATGGAAGGATTTTCTAGAATATTCACTATGTTTTCAAGCGGATTCATGTTGAAAATCAAGAATGAAATTCCGTTATCTCTGCACATTGCAGCGGCGGAACCATCGATTACTTTGAGGTTTTTCGCAAGCATTTCGTCAAATGTAAGGGTCTTGTATCTTTTTGCGTTTGGGTTTTTGTTCGGGTCGCTGTCGTAAACGCCGTTTACATTTGCGGCTGCTTTTAAGATCACTTCCGCTTTGATTTCTGCGGCTCTTAGCGATGAAGCAGTGTCAGTTGAGAAAAATGCATTGCCTGTTCCATAGCCAAAGATAACAATTTCGCCTTTTTTGAGGTGTTTGTCAGCTCTTTCTGGGCTGTAGTGCTTGCCAACTTGCGGGAAAGGCACGGCCGAAAGAACGATGCTTTTTGCCCCTGCTTGATTAATGCAATCTGAAAGCGCGGTGGCGTTCATCATTGTTGCCATCATGCCTATGTGGTCAGCTTTGACTCTGTCCATCTCAGAATTGCTGCGGCCTCTCCAGAAGTTTCCTCCGCCAACAACCACTGAAACTTCTATTCCTTTCGAAGCAAGCTCCTTTAAAGTTTTCGCAATTTTCATGGTTTCTTCGAAGTCTATTCCAAAGCCTTTTGGGCCTGCAAGCGATTCACCGCTTAATTTTAAAAGTATTCTTTTGTAAGGTTTTTCCAAAACAAAATCACTCCCGAATTTACTGGATTTAAGTTGATAAAAACTAAACATAGCTTAAAAGATATTTTATCTTAATTAACGTTTTATGTAAATACCTAAAATACATTTCCTAAAAAATTTTAAGATTTTTTTGATTAGTTATTGACTTTTTAAATATTTGTATCATAATGCTAATGTAAAATACTAAAAAAGGAGGTTATGCCATGGAGGACATGATAGGCAAAA
Organism: uncultured Eubacteriales bacterium; assembly: GCA_934726435.1. Classification (GTDB taxonomy): domain Bacteria; phylum Bacillota; class Clostridia; order Oscillospirales; family Acutalibacteraceae; genus UMGS1491. The sequence continues at coordinate 2,380 of CAKVDR010000001.1, read as the reverse complement.
TAATCGAGCTTGACAAGCAAACTCGTGAAAATGCAATCAAAGAAAAAGAATTGCAAATTGACCTTGAGCAGAAAATAAGCGACCTCAAAGAAAAAAGGCGGGCAGAGTATCTCAAGCGTGCCGAAGGAGACATAAAAGAGATTGAAAAAGATGAAAAAATAAAGGCATGCATAAAGCTTTCTGCCATTGAGGGCGTTAACAGAAAGAAAATTGAAAGAATAGAAGAAATTTACCGCAAAAACAAGGAAGCTTGGGCTGAAAGCATAGTAAAAAGAGTTATTGAGGAATAAAATTTTTTTAAATAACTTTGGGAACGGTGGTGAAATGAAATGATAATTTCTTACGCTTCGAATGCTGTGCTTTCAAAGGCACGCGCAATGTATGGGAAAAGAATTTCGAAGAAAAATTACGAGGAGCTTCTTGCATGCAGGAACATTCCTGATTTGGCTTCTTATCTTAAAAAGAAAACTCTTTACGGCGAAGTGCTTAAAGATATAAACGAAAACAGCGTTCATAGGAGCGACCTTGAAGACAGGTTGAAACTCAAGCTTTTCATAGACTTTGAAACCCTTGGAAGGTATGACCTTTCGGTTGGTGAGCATTTTTGCGATTATTTTGTTTCAAGAGCTGAAGTTGAGCAGTTTATGCACACGATAATGCTTATTTCGGCCGAGAAGCCCGGAGGATACAGGTTTATTATCCCTGATTTTTTCTACGGTCACACGAAGGTTGATTTAAAATCTCTTCCTTCATGCGAAAGTTTTGATGACCTTTTGCGGTGCGTTAAGAATTCTCACTATTACGAGATTTTAGCCCCGTTTAAACCGAAAAAAGGCGGCAGACTTGATATCACAGGAATTGAAACTGCCCTTCACAGTTATCTTTATGAGGTTATTTTTGGGATTATTGATAAATATGTGAAAAATCCTGCGAAAAAGCAGCTTAAAGATTTTTTTAGTCTTTATATTGATCTTAACAACCTTGTTAAAATTACAAGGATGAAAAAGTTTTATAAGCTTTCGGATGAATACATTTTAAATTGCCTCATAAGCGGCGGAACATTGAGCAAAGAAAGGCTTTTGTCTTTCATTGAAACGCCAAGCAACAAGCAAATGATGATCGACATGAAAAACACCCCGATGGGCAAAAAATGGTTTTCAAAAAATCTTGATATAGTCGACAAAGTGCCGAGAAACATGAGGTTTAACTGGTGCAAACACAACATAAGATTTTCGATTTCGCCGCAGATAGTTTTGATGTCGTATGTTTTTCTTGAAGAAACCGAAATTCTTAATTTAATCACGATTATTGAAGGAATTAAATATAGACTTTCTCCTGATGAAATCAGAAAAATGCTTATAGTATAAAGAAAGGCGGGATGCCAAAAATGGCTGTATGTAAAATGAATCTTGTAAGCATTATAGGCCCTGTTAAGAAGCTCGATGAACTTGTTAACATCTGCGGTGAATCCGGGGTTTTTCAGCCTGATAATGTTTACTCTTTTTATTCAAGCACCGAGAATTTTTCTCCTATAACTGAGGAAAATCCTTTTTCAGGTCCTCTTGCAAAGCTCAAAAACGCCATATATTCGTGTGGTGGAAAAGTTGAAAGCGCCGATGTTTCGGGTTTTCATGTGAGCAGGAGTAAGATTGACAAGTTTGTTAATTATTTTTCGGAGAAAGTTGAAGCACTGGTTGACAAAAAAAGAGAAATTCACACGAACATGACGAATCTTAACGACGAATTTGAGAAATTAAAGCATTTCCACGGACTTGACAAAACGATGGACGAGGTTTTATCTTGCGAATACATAAAAGCAAGATTCGGAAGAATGCCTGTGGAAAATTTCTCGCAATTTGAAAAGATTTCTCAAGAAAGCAAATTAAGAGGCCTTGACCTTATGTTTTTCGAGTTTGATAACGACGGTGAAAATGTTTGGGGCATTTACTTTGCAAGAATCGAAGATTTGGAAGAAATCGACAGGATATTTTCAAAAATGCAATTCAGAGAAATCAAAATGCGCATGAGTGAAAAAACTCCAAGTGATAGATCAAAAGAAATAAAAATTCAGCTTGATGTTCTTGAGCGCAATTTGGAAGTTATTGAAAGTGAAATAGCAAAATTTTGGAGCGAACAAAAAGCTAAGTGCATGCAATTTTACAAGAAAATTGAGAAGTTAAGCACCTATTTTGAAATTAAATCTTATGCTGCGAAATACGGCGACAGTTTTATTTTGGTCGGTTGGGTGCCGGAGGATGAATTAAAAGTCTTTAAAGAAAAAATAGGAACTATCAAAGAGCTTAAATGCTCGGTTGATAACGGCGATGATTTGCTTAAAAATTCGCCACCGGTTAAGCTGAAAAATAAATGGCTTTTCAGA